>DAOTXU010000388.1:0-8019 GCA_034435135.1 Anaerolineae bacterium
GGGGCCGGCCCCGGCTTACAGCGAGGCCGCCGCGACACTGGCAAGCCAGCTTGACGCTCTCTCTGACGAGCCGGACCGCGCCTATGCCAACGCCCAGATCGCGCTCACCCTGATGAAGCTGGAAGAGTGGTCAATGGCGGAGCTGGCGCTTTCGCAGGCGTTGCTGCTCAGGCCGCGCTACGCCGAGGCGCTCGCCTACCTGGGCCTGGTCCGTGACCGGCAGGGGGAGGACGGGCTGCCGGCGCTGATGGACGCCCTCGACCTGGAGCCGGAGAACGCGCTGGTGCGCTACGCCCTCGGTCGCCACTATGCCGCCGGCGGCGACCACGACGCCGCCGTCACCGCCCTGATCCAGGCGGCCTCGCTTGCCCCTGACAATCCCGCCATCATCGCCGAACTGGGCGCAGCTTACCGGGGTCGCGGCGACCTCTCCGAGGCGGCGCGCTGGCTGCGCCGCGCGACGCAACTCGACAGCGACAACGTAAGCTTTTGGGAGCAACTGGCCGCCTTCTACGCCGACACGGGTTACGATCTCGAAGCGAGCGGCCTCGCGGCGATCCGAAACGCGCGCCTGCAAGCGCCGGGCAGCGCCGACATCCGCGCCAGCCTGGGATGGGCGCTCTATCAGGTTGGGAAGGAAACGGACGCCCTGAGCGAGCTTCAAGGCGCGCTGGAGATGGATTCGGACAACCCGCGCGCGCTATACTATTACGGCGTGCTGCTCGAAATGGCCGGTGATGTAGAAGGCGCTGCCGAGTCCTACCGGGACGTTCTCGACCTCGCGCCGGGGTCGCGGCTGGCGTTGTTGGCCGAGCGCGGTCTGGGTCGGTTGAGCGAAGGTGGGTGAGCCGCGTTTCAGGCTGGCAGGCGGGCGCGGCAAAATCCTCACGGAGAGATTATGTTGACGATCAAGCCCATAGAGGAGCACGAGTCAAACGCCGTCCTGGACGTGTACCGCGCCTGCGAAGACTTTCTGGCGTTGGGGCCAGAGCCGCGCGCATCAATGGAGATGGTCCGCAAAGACATGCAACTCTCGGAGGAAGAAGGCGGCGTTTTCTGCGGGGTCTACAGCGATGAGGAGATGATCGGCGTCCTCGATTTCGTGCCGGGCGGGTTCGGCAGCGACCCTCACGCCGCTTTCATCTCCCTGTTGATGATCGTGCAGCCTTTCAGGAGCCGGGGTCTGGGAACTGAGGTCGTCGGGCTGGCGGAACGCGAGATTATGAGGAATGCGCAGGTCCGGTGCATCCGGTCGGCGGTGCAGGTGAACAATCCAACGGCGGTTCGATTCTGGCAGAGGCAAGGCTATAACATCGTCGGCGGACCTGAACTCCAGACCGACGGGACGACCGTGTTTCACCTGCACAAGGTGGTTCAGCAGTGAGACAGTGCGGACAGCGGGCTTAAGTCCTCTGTCCGGTTAGGAAGGTGCAATGAACGTTCTTGGGTGGAGCATCAAACGCCTGTTGCTCCTGGACGGCGTGTTGATCGTGGCGCTGGTTGCGCTGATCTTGCTTATCCGCGCCGCGCGTGCGGAGTCGTCGCCAGGCGCGCCGGAGCCGGGCGCGTTGCTCTATGCGACAACGTTCGACGACTTCAACGACGAGTGGGACCTGTATCCCGGTCGGAAGTCGGCGCAGGTGGTGAGCGGGCAGTTGCAGGTGAACATCGGCGTGCCGGACGACGGCGCGTTTAGCTGGCTGAACCGCAACTTCAGCGACTTTGACCTGACCGTCCACGCGACGCAACTGGCCGGCCCGGATGACAACGGCTACGGCGTCATCTTCCGCCACCAGGATGAACAACACTATTATCACTTTTTGATTAGCGGCGACGGGTATTATCAAGTGCTGCGCCGCAACGGGCCGGATGTGCAGGCCGACGTGACCACCATCAGCGATTGGCGCCGGTCGGAGTACATCAACCTGGGCCAGGATGCCCGCAACGTGATCCGGGTCGTGGGGCGTGGGGATCACCTCACGTTCTACGTCAACGGGCACCAGCTTGAGCTTTGTCTGGGCGAGAATGCCATCGCCAGCACCTGCGAGGGCGGCGAGTTGACCGCCGTGCTGGTCGATCCCACGTTCATTTATGGACATGTGGGCGTGGCTGCGTATACCTTCTCTCAGCCTGGCGCGCTCATCGGTTTTGATAACATGGTGATTCTGGGGCCGGAGTAACCATCGCCACCCTGGCCGACTGTCACTTTTTCTGGGAGAACGACGCCGCTATCGGTTAAGCGGGGCAGAATGAAACCACGAATAACACCAATTCAGCAGAAATATCAGACCCGTCCTCCAGAGAGAGCGGGAGAAAGTGACAGGCGGCCAGCATCACGTCCGTGAGTCCAGCGCCTGTCGATTTACACGAAAGGAAATTTCAATGAACATCGACAGAGAGGAAATCGCCCGCCTGACAGAGGAGTACGGAGGGCAGATGGGTATCAACCACACCCGACGCCTGTTGCATCTCGTCTCCATCATCGGGGAAGGCCAGCAGTATAACGCCGATGCGGTCTGGTTGGCGGCTCACCTCCATGATTGGGGCGGGTACACTCAATGGGCGCAACAGGGCGTTGACCACGCGGTAAGGTCGAGGCAGGTTGCCGAGGCCTTTCTTGCAGAAAGAGGGTGCCCGGAGGATTTGATGGCGCTGGTGCTGGAATGCATTGAGTTTCATCACAGCGGCGACCCCAACAGAAGCCTTGAGTCCATTCTTCTGAGCGACGCCGATGCATTGGACTTTTTGGGCGTCGTTGGGGTCTTGCGCGATTTTTCCCGGCATCCCAGGAATTTACGAAAGGCGTATGAAGCTACCAAAAGACATCGGGAAAAACTCCCAGGGGTGATCTGTCTCGACAAATCCAAAGCGCTCGCAGCCCCGCGGATCAGTCAAATGGACGAGTTGCTTGCAGCCTTTGAGGAAGACTCGTTTGGTTGCTTCTAGCGCGCGACCGCAAAGGTATTTGTTCACCTTATGGCTCCCGCGACTGAAGTCGCGGGTGAATTCGCAATTCTGACGGCGTTATTTTGCGATTAGCCGCCGATTTTAGTCGGCGGGTTGCGAAAAACACAGTGCAGCGCCGCACAGGGCAGACAAGGTGAACAGATACGTTCCTTTGGACAAGGGTCTCAAGCCCCTTGTCCAGAACTTGCCTCATCCTCAACACCCGTCCCCTTCCCGTTTTGCAGGCCGCGCCGCACACGCTCGACCAGCTCGCGCGTGATCGGGATTTTGCGCTCGCGCGCCTGGCGGCGAATCTCTTTGACGACATCCTTTGGGATGTCGCCGAACTCTTCGATGAGCGCTTCCTCTTCGTTGAACCCTTCAGCAAACGGGTCGTCGAACTCCTCAAAGCCGCTCGTGTCGAGGAAGGGATTCGCTTCGCCGGCCGCCTCGGCCTCCACCCGTTCGGCCAGCCGTTCCAGCAGCGCTCCGCCGATCTGGATCGCGTCGCCGGCGCTCATGACAACGATCACGTCGTTGCCGGTCACGTCGGCGGCCAGCTTCTCGACGACGGATGGCAGCGCGCCTACATGCCGCACCCAGGGGTGAAGCTGCGCAATCCGCCCAACCACGTCGGTGCCAGTCAGGCCCAGGGTGTCATGCTCGCGCGCGGCGTAGATGTCGGTCACGATCACGCGGTCGGCGTCGCCAAACGCCCTGGCGAAGTCGTCGAGCAGCGCGCGCGTGCGCGTGTAAGTGTGCGGCTGCCACACCGCCCACAGCGTCTGGTCAGGGTAGCGCGCCCGCGCCGCCGCCAGCGTCGCGCGGATGGCGGTCGGATGGTGCGCGTAGTCGTCGATCACGGTCACGCCGGCCTTGTGGCCGCGCACCTCAAAGCGCCGCCCCGCGCCCTCAAACGCCTTCAGCGCCGCCTCGGCCTCTTCAAAAAGCACGCCGAAGTAGTCCGCCACCGCCAGCGCCGCCAGCGCGTTAAGCACGTTATGCGTCCCCGGCAGCTTGAGCCGCACCGACCCCCGCGCGCGCCCCCAGCGCTGCGCCACGAAATCGACGCCGCCTTCCTCGTTGGCCCCCAGCCCCGTCGCGCGCCAGCCGGCGTTGGGGTGCTCAAGGCCGTAGAACATCGTGGTCCGCCCCGCCGCCCGCCAGACGTTGCCCAGCGCCCGCGCGCCCAGGTCGTCGGCGCAGGCGACCAGCACGCCGTTCTCCGGCAGCTGCAGCACAAACTGCGCGAACGCCGCCACCACCGCCCCCCGGTCGGGGAACTGGTCCGGGTGATCGTGCTCGATGTTGGTGATGACCGCCACCTGCGGGCGCGTGCCCAGGAACATGCTGTCGTACTCGTCCGCCTCGATCACGAAAATCGACCCATGCCCGGCGTGCGCGTTGGTCCCCAGGTTGCGCACCTGCCCGCCGACGATGAAGCCCGGATCAAGGCCGGCTGCCGTGAGCACGTGAGCGATCATGGCGGCGGTCGTCGTCTTGCCGTGCGTGCCCGCCACCGCCACGTTGACCCGGCCTTCCAGCAGGTGGGGCAGAAATTCGGCGCGGCGGAACACCGGGGTGCCTCTTGACTTCGCTTCGATCAGTTCGGGGTTATCGTCCGGCACCGCAGACGAGCGGACGACCACATCGACGCCGCGCACATACACGGCTTTGTGGCCTTTGTAGATCGTCGCCCCGTCCGCCGCCAGCGCGTCGGTCAGCGGGTTGGGGTTGAGGTCCGACCCCGATACCACGAAGCCGCGTTCCAACATGACGCGCGCGATGGCCGAAAGGCCTGCCCCGCCGATGCCCACAAAGTGAACGTTCCGAACCCGATCCAGCGCGAACGTCGCCACAGCGCCCCCTAAATCACCGCAATGAGCAGGATCAAGAACAGCACGACTACCAACACCGGCAGGTAGCTCCCGATGAAGGCCAGCGGCAGAGAAGCGATCAGCGCGTTGGACAGGCCGACCAGCCCGCCCGCCTGATAGCCGGCCTGTTCCAGCACGATGCTCAGCGTCCACTGATGCATTTGCGCGTGCGCCTCAATCGTCGCATACGGCGGCGGCGGGACGACGTACTCGCCGAACGGGTAACCCATCTGGTGCGCGAAATACCAGATCGAGCCGACCACCAACCAGCCGTTGATCACGCCGAGGATCAGGCCCAGGATGCGCTGTTGCAGCCCTTCATTGAGGCGGTGGAGCCGCCCTCCCCCGCCGCCGCGCGAGGTCCAGAAATCGAGCGCCGTCGGCGTCTGGTAGGCGAAGAAGGTCACGAGGACCAGGAACCCGGCCTGCAACGCAAACTGTTGCGCGCGCACCTGGAGTGTGTTCGGGTCGGGCACGATCACCACGCGCTGCTCCAGCGGCTGGCTCAGCAACGCGCTCTGTTCATAGTCATTCGGGACCAGATTCTCATCGAACAGCGCCGGCCCGAACTGGTATAGGGCAAACAGGGCCAGCACAATGCCCATTGTGGCAATGATCTCTTTCGCCCACCCACGCAGCAGGCCAATGATGCCGAACAGGGCCAGCAAGACCCAGAAGATACTGACCATCGAGATCACGTTGTCATCACCCCCAGCACTTCGCGCGCCACGTTCTGCGCGCCGTCCGGTCGCGCGAGCGCGCGAGCGCATCGGCGCATGGTTTCCAGGCGGTCGGGGTCGTTCAGAAGCTCCTGTACCGTCGGCAGGAGCGCCTCGCTGAGCGTCGCGTCGTCCAGGCAGAGCGCCGCGCCGCGCGACGCCAGCCAGTCGGCGTTGACCTTCTGGTAGCGCCAGGCGTGCGGATAAGGCACCAGCACCGCCGGCAGCCCGAAGTAAGGGAACTCGGCCAGGGTGGCCGCCCCAGCCCGGCTGACGGCCAGGTCCGCCGCCGCCAACGCCAGCCCCATCTCATGCACGTAAGGATACGCCCGGTAGCACACCCGCTCCGCCTCCGCAAGCGACGCGCGCAGCGCCTCTACCTCCGGCCAGTCCAGCGTCCCGCTGATGTGCAACACCTGCACCCCGTCGTTCAGCAACTCCGGGAGCGCCGCGCCCAGCGCCCGGTTCAGGCTGCGCGCCCCCCGACTCCCGCCGAAGACCAGCAAGGTCCGCCGGTCGGGGTCGAGTGCAAAGTGCGCGGTCGCCGCCTCGCGCCTCGCTCCCATGAGTGCGCGCCGCAGCGGATAGCCGGTATCGACCACCTTGCCGGGCGCGAAATAGCGCGCAGTGTCGGCGACTGTGGCGGTCACGCGGCGGGCGAGCCGCCCGATGAGCTTGAGCGCCAGCCCTGGCTCGATGTCAGGCACGAAAATCACGACCGGCGCCCGACGCAGCCACGCCGCGAGCGCGACCGGCACGCTCACCCAACCGCCGGTGAGGAAGACCGCGCCCGGCTTGAAGCGCCGCATCAGCCCCAACGCCTGGAACAGCCCGCGCGCCATTTTCACCGCGCTGGCGGCCATCTGCATCAGGCTCACGCCGTGCAGCGGCCCGGCGCTCACGCCCTCGAAAGGCATGGGCAACCCGGCGCGCACCACCAGATCGCGCTCCATGCCGTCAGCGCTGCCGACAAAGCACAGCGCCACGTCCGACGACTCACGGATGAGGGCGTCGGCGACGGATAAAGCCGGGTAGACGCCGCCGCCAGTGCCCCCTGCCGCCACGATCACGCGGGGATTCATCTTCCTCCCAGTCTCCGGTATCCAGCACAGGCCGGCGCTCCGGCACCGCTTCGCGCGCAGTGACCCGCGAAATGCTCAGCAGTAACCCCACGCCCGCCAACGATTCCACGAGCGACGACCCGCCGAAGCTGATGAACGGCAGCGGCACCCCGGTGAACGGGAGCACCGCCGTCAACACGGCGATGTTGAGCAGCGCCTCGAACACCACCAGGCAACTGATCCCCGCCGCGAGGATCGCGCCAAAAGCGTCGGGGGCGCGGCGCGCAATGGTAAATCCACGGTACACCAAGACGACAAAAAGCGCCACTACGAGCACACATCCTACAATGCCCAACTCCTCGCCGATGATGGCGAAGATGCTATCGGTGTGCGGCGCGGGCAAAAAGCCAAACTTCTGCCGGCTCTCGCCCAGACCCACGCCTCCCCAGCCGCCGTTCATTAGCGCGATCACCGCCTGCTGCACGTGCCAGTCGGCCTGGGTGAGGTCGTTCATCGCCAGAACGTGCGCCGCGAGGCGGTTGCGCGCATATTCGAGTTGCGTGGTCACCAGCCAGCCCGCGACGCCGGCCACCGTGCCCACGAGCGCCAATTGGAGCATGGCGGCTCCGGCCAGGAAGAACATCGTCACGGCGGTGATGAAGATCAGCGCCGCCGTGCTGATGTCGGGCTGCAAGACAATCAGCGCGCACACCAGGCCCACCAGCACCGAAAACGGGACGAGGCCGTAGGACAGTTTCTTGATCCGGGTGCGCTTGCCGGCGAGCCACGCCGCCATATAGATGACCATCGCCAACTGAGCGAACTCGCCCGGCTGCACCGAGCCGCTGAAAAGCGCGCGCCGACCGCCGAACTTCACGTCTTCGGGCATCGCCAGCAACACGGCCAGCATGGCGACCGCCCCGATCATGACAAAGATGATCCAGTGCCGCCAGCGGCGGTAGTCAATCAGAGTCAGCACGACCATCACGGCCAGGCCCACAAGCAGCGAGCGCACCTGCTGGAAAAAGATCGTCGTCGGCGAGCCGTACTGGGCATAGCTCCAGTCGAACGTCGTGCTGAACACCATCATCAGCCCAATCGCCAGCAGCACGCCCACCACCAGCAGCAGGTAAACGTCGATCTCCGCGCCGATGATCTTCCAACGGCTCGCCGGACGGCGTTTTGCGTTCGACGCCGACGCGCCCGCCTTCTTTGCGGCGATAACAGACACCGTCGCCAGGTCAATAAGCAGGTCCTCTTGTGGATAGGATTCTTCCGCCGTTGACATCGGCACCCTCATTTCCAACCCTTTAGACAGGGGGTTTAAACCCCCTGTCTGAGACTTCCTAAAAGGGAACTGATTCAAACTTACGCCAACAGCTGGCCGTGCTAAGGCCTTTCTCTACCTCACCCCCG
>DAOTXU010000389.1:0-21127 GCA_034435135.1 Anaerolineae bacterium
GCCCACGCGGCGGCCTGATTCACGTGGCAGACGGCGCACTGCGGCATGACCGGCTCGACGCCTTCGACCATGGTACCCACACCCAAGTAGGTGCCGGCGTGCACCATCCAGGTGGTCTCGCCGACGTTGCCGTTGGCGTCGGTAGCCGTCAGCGTCAGCGCGTAGTCGCCTTGAACGTCCGCCAGGAAGATGGCGACCGGGCCATCAGCCAGCAGCGTCGCCGATGAGCCTTCGGGCGCGGTCAGGCTCCACGCAAAGGTGAACCCCTCTACCAGCGGCGCGGGCTGCTGGAACTCCGCGATGTCGAAGATCATCATGTTGGGGTGGATGCCGTAGGGCAGGATGATCGCCTTGACCGGCTGGGTCTCAGGGTCTTCGCCCGCCGGCGCTGCATATTGCTGCGCCGCGACGTAGGTGCCGACGCCCACTGAGTTCGTCGCCGTGGTGACGATGGGTATGCCTTCCTCCTCTTGCGCCGAAGCCACGACCGCCGCGAGCGTCAGCAGCAAGAGGGTGATGCCGAGAACAAGTAGGTGCTTACGCGACATATGGCTTACCTCCTCCTACTAATATGATGGATTGACGAAACACGACGTCTGAGTGATCTGTTAGCAGTCTTTCGTATGGACACCTCCCCTGAGTCTGCAAGCTCCATCAATCATTCATGTTCCAGACAAGGGGCTTAAGCCCCTTGTCCGAGCTTTTAGGAAGATCATCGCTCCAATGCGCCGGCGTTGATCCAGCCGATAACGGTCTGCAACTCGTCATCGCTGAGCTTGGCGAAGTGTTCGCCGCGCTGCACCTGCACGAGCAGGCTCGCCTCCGCGTCGTCAGGAACAACGACCGCGCCGTTCGCGCCGCCGGCCATGATCCCCTCGTAAGTGGTCAGCACCAGCCCGCCGGTCGCCGCCTGCTCATTGTGGCACGTCCCGCACTTCGTCTCGAAGAGCGGCGCGACATCCTCGAATGTGACGCCGCCTTCGCCTGTCGGCGCAGCGGGTTGTTCGGCGGGCGCGCCGCTTGCTGCGCCGGCGTTGATCCAGTCAATCACCGCCTGCAACGCCTCGTCGCTGAGCTTGGCGAAGTGCTCGCCGCGCTGCACCTGCACGAGCAGGCTCGCCTCCGCGTCGCCGGGAACAACGACCGCGCCGTTCGCGCCGCCGGCCATCACGCCTTCGTAAGTCGTCAGCACCAGCCCGCCGGTCGCCGCCTGGTCGTTGTGGCACGTCCCACATTTCGCCTCGAAGAGCGGCGCGACCGCGTCAAACGTCAGTTCGCCCCCCGCCGCCGGTTGAGCCTCCGGCTCAGGCTCGCTTACAGGCGGGGCGGGCCGGTTGGCGGCCAGAACTTCGGCGAGACCGGGCGCGTCCAGGCCAGCGTATTCCCAGGTCGTGCCGTGACACGCCGAGTTTGAGCAGAAGGAAGAGTTATCCGTCCCACCGGCGTTGCCAATGTCGTGGCACGCCTGGCACGTCTGGTCGAGCGCATCGCGGTGCAGCGCGATCCAGTGCGTGTTGAAGTGCGACTCCGGCTGGATGCCGGTGACGAGCGGCAACTCTGGCTCGATCACGCCCGGCTCCACCACCAGCGGGATCGAGTGGCACAGGTTGCATTCCAGGCGGATCGCCTCGTCATTCTGGTTGACGTGCTGCCCGTCGTGGCAGCGGAAGCAACCCGGCCAATCCGCATGGCCGATATTGCTCGGATGCGTCTGCCAGTCCACTTTTTGCTCGCGGAACGTGGAGGCGTCGTAAATGGCGAGCAGCATATCCACCGCCGCCTGGACGGTGTCCTGGTTCTCGGCATAGTAGTCGGGGTATTCGTCGCGGTAATAGGCCATCAGGCTACGGATGGCGGCGTGCGCCGCGTCGTCGGAGCTGCGCTCGGCGGTGAGCGTCTCCACCGCCTTCGCCCGGATGTTGGGGATGTCCGCGTCGATCTGGCGGCGGGCCATCGCCTGATCGACCGCCTTGTGCGGCGGAAGGATGTTGTGCGAGACGCGGTTGTGGCAGGTAATACAGTCCATCCTCACCTGCTTCATCCCGGCGAGTTCCTCGGCAGATTGGGAAGCGTCCAGCGCGACGTAAACATCCTCCGCGCCATCCGGCCCGACCACCCGCACGTAGGGGATTTCCTGTTGCAGTTCATCCGTAGCGACGAACCACACCTCATTCTCCACATGCCAGTGGATGCCGCGCCCCAGGCCCTCGCGCTCCGTGCCGCCGCCGGTGTGCATGGCGAGAAAGATGGACAGGCGCGTATTGTCCTCGTTCTCAAGGAAGCGGATGTTCTCGCGCAGCGAGTCGTCAGAGAACTTCTGCGGGTAGTGACAGCGCTCGCAAGTCTCCTGCGCCGGGCGCAACTTGTCGGCGTAGATCGGAAACTCGTAGGTGTTGAAAATCGTCGAGGTCACATGCTCCAGGTCGCCGGCCTTGCGTGTGATCCGCGTCGCCACGAAGTCGCGCCCGATATGGCACTCCACACAGAGGACGCGCGCGTGCGGCGACACCTGGAACGCAGCGTATTCCGGCGGCATGGTGTGACAGGTCATGCCGCAGAATTCGACCGAGTTGGTGTAGTCCCAGGCGTAGGAGACGCCGAGGAACCCGACAAAGACCAGCGCAGCCAACACCCCATATGGCAGCAACCGACGCAAGATGGACGATCCTGGCGGCGGACGGAAGAAGTTGCGGATTCTGGCTCGCATAGAACTGCCTGCTTTCCCCTTTAGCGAAATCTCCCCCTTTGGCGAAATCCCCTCACCGCCTCCGAGGGAGCATGTCACGTCTAGTGCTCTTTCTTCTCCCTGAATACCTCATCTGGCACTTCCGGCTGCGCCTCGTGCCACCTGCCGATCTCAACCGCCAGGGCGAGCAACACAATGACCGGCACGCCCACCGACAGGAACACAGATAGTGTCTGCTGGATCACCAATCCGACATCCATCGCTTAATCCCCCGTCGCTGCAACTTCTGCGGGCACAACGCCCCGATACGCCGGCACGTACCGCATTCCCAGGCTGAAGACCAGCGCCAGCCCGGCCACGATGCCCAGCGAGACCATCCACTCCATGGCGTTGGGGTAGTACTCCACCACCGGCGGGATGGTCAACACCGGCTCGGTTGAAAGCGGCGCGGTGAACGCGAGCATGGTCGTGTTCCAGCGGTTGGCGACCAGCCCCGCCATTGCCAGGCCGGAGCCGGCCATCAGCATGGCGATGCTCTCGCGTCGCCGCGCCCAAATCAGCATGATGGCGGCGACCAGTCCGCCGAAACCGATCTCCCACGCCCAGAACGGGATCGCAAACCGGTCGCCTGATGTGAGCGTCGCCTGCGCCTCGGTCGCGCCCGGCACATAGCCGTAGCTGCCGACGGTGGCGTCCCAGAAGCGCATGTAGAGGTAGACCAGCAGGATGCCTCCCGCGATCTGGCCGGCCTCAAAGAGCACATGCTTGGGGACCAGCATCCGGCGCTTGAGCCACTGCACTACCAGCGTCATCAGGATCGTGAACGCGATGCCGCACGCGACCGCCGACACGATGAACAGCAGCGGCATCGTAGTGCGGAACAGCGCCGCGCGCCCGGCGACCACGCCGTAGGTCGCGCCCAGGCTCGACTGGTGCAGCAGCGACAGGCCCATCCCCACCACCGCCAGCGCCGGCGCGAAGCGGTGCACACGGTGGCCGAGTTTCTTCAAGCTGGCGTGGCGCTTGGAACCGAAGACGCGCTCAAACAGCGGAAACTCGATGGCGAAGGGAAAGACCTCCAGGAGCAGCACCAGGAAGTACAGGGTGATGCACATAGTGACTTCCCACAGCATCGAGTGCGGCTGCCAGTACACCCAGCCATGCCAGAAGCGGATCGGCTGGCCGATGTCCACCAGCAGCGCCATCAACGCGCCGCTGTATCCCAGCAGCCCGATAAACACGGCGATCCGGGCCAGCGGCTCGAAACGACGCCGGCCCAACAGGTGCGTCATCGCTGAGACAGAGAACGCCCCCGCCGCCAGGCCAATGGACGAGAGGTCGAGCACGATCCACTGACCCCAGGGCGCGAGGTCGCGCAGGTTGGTGACGACCAGCCCCTCCGTGAACACGCGGAACCCGGCGTACAGCCCGGCGGCGATAAAGGCCAGCAGCACCGCGACCCACACCCAAAACGGATTTCTTCGTAACAGTTGTAACTGCGCCATCGCCTGCATCCTCGCTACAACGGCAGCAGATAGTAGACGCGCGGGTGCGTGCCCAGATCGCTGCGCAACACCACCACCTGCCGGCCCTGCATCGCGCGGGCGGCGGGGCTGTCCGGGTCGCGCAGGTCGCCGAAGCGGCGCGCCTCAGTCGGGCAGACCACGCAACACGCGGGCGTCACCGCGCGGTCATAGCCGGGACGCAGACCGCGCTCCTCAGCCTGATCCAGCCGGTGGGTGCAGAACGTGCACTTTTCCACCACGCCACGCGCGCGGCGCGGCACTTCGGGCGCGCCCCAGACCTCCGGCTGCGGATTGGGTTTGTCGTTGTACTCCCAGTTGAACACCCGCACACCATACGGGCACGCCACCATGCAGTACCGGCAGCCGATGCACCGGTCATAGTTCATCTCGACCAGCCCGTCTTTCTCGCGGTGGTAGGTCGCGCCGACCGGGCACACGTCCACGCACGGCGCGTGCTCGCAGTGCATACACGGGCGGGTGACGTACACCAGCTTGCCGAACGTGGTGTCATCCTCGATCAAGATATTCCACAGGTGACCGTCGGCGGTGTCGTTCACTGCCTGGCACGCGAAGACGCAGCGCTTACAGCCGATGCACGCCTGCAAGTCGATGGTCATGATCCAGTGCGGGCCGTTTCCGGCAGGGACGCCGGAGGCTTCGGCGAGGGCCGGCCCGTCCAGCGCCACGAACATCCGGCGCAGCCACTCGCTGCCGGCCAGGGCGACTCCCATCCCCAGCGCGAGCTTGAGGAACTCGCGGCGGGTCAGTTCACGGGTGCGATGCCCACTCATCCTTACTTCCTCCGGCGCAAGATGATCACCGCAGCCACCGCCACGATGAACATGCCAATTGCGCCGCCAACGACGCCGGTGTTCCAGTTTGTCTGCGCTTCCTGCTCTAACTGGGCAACCGTCGCCACCAGTTCGGCGATTCGACTGCGTTCTTCAGGCGTCACAGGGGCCGGCTCCTCGCTGGCCGTGAGCACATGCACGCTGCCGTGACACGCGGCGCACGTCTCCGGGGCGATGCTCATGGAGTGGCCGGTCGCCACCACGTGGATGCCGTCCGCGTCCAGCTTGCGCGTCATGTGGCAATCCACGCAGTCCATATTCTCGCCCATATGCACCTCGTCGGTCAGGGCTTCGGGGTGACAGGTGCCGCAGGTCGTATTCACGTCGCCCAGGATCAGGCCGTTGTTGTGCGGCGTGTGGCAGTCCATGCAGTCCACACCCTTCGTCCGGTGCATACTCGCCAGCCATTCGTTGTAGGTGGGCGCGTGCGCGCCGCTGTGGCACTGGCCGCACAGTTCCGACGTGTTCGCCGCCTGCATCGGCGCGGGCGGGTGCGCCGCGCCGTTTATGGTGGAGTGGCAACTGCTACAGACCACGCCCTCAAAGACGTACTGCTCGGTGTCGGGGTCGTATCCCGAAGCGTGGCACCTCATGCAGTAGGTAGGGCTGCCGCGCTGCGCCAGGTCTTGCAGAAAGACGTTCGAGAGCGAGGCGTTCGCGTGCGGCGAGGTGGCCCACATATCGTGGATGTCGCGGTGGCACGTCCCGCACTGCGCCGGGTCTTCCACCGTGACCGCTGCGAAGACCCGCTCCGCTGTCGTCTCCACGATCCCAAGCTCGGTCTCGACCGCGTAGAGCAGCGCGTCGGTGTACGCGAAGTTGTGGATGCCCAAACTGCCATCGGTTCCGACGAACTCGACGGCCTTAACGACCCAAGCCGGGACGTCGGTCGCTGATTGCAATGCTTCACCCGCGTCGCGCAGCCGGCGGGCGACGCTATCCTGCGTGTTTTCGATGAACTGTTGCATCGCCTCCGGGCTGACGTTGTCGTGGCAGCCGTTGCACGAGTCCGGCTGGCCCTCGGCGGCCTCGCCGGGGAACACGACGTTCATGGTGTGCGTGCCGACCTGCCCGTACTCGCCGATCTGTACGGTGCGGACCATGTGGCAGGTCGTGCAACTTTCCTCGCCCATCACCTCGAAGTGCGCCGAGGGGATGCCCTCGATGCCCTCGATAACCGGCCAGCCTTCAAACAACGCCTGGACGGGGTAATGCAGCTTCCCGCCCACGAGCAGTGGCTCCTGGCTGTCCGCTGAGCAGCACGAGTGGCAGCCGACGCAGGTCTCGTAGAGATCGCCGCGCAACAGCGCGGGCCATTCGGCGACGAGGTTGCCTGCCTCGTCCACCTCCGGGTGGAGGTTGTGGCACGCCGTGCAGGTGACGCCAAACTCGGCGTGCGCCAGGTCCAGGGCAGCGGCTTCTGCTCCTTCCACGCTCGCGGTCGCCCCCGTCGAAGCCGTATCGGGCGCATGGCAGCGCAGGCAGGAATCCTCCGCCAGCTCGCTCGCTTTCATGTCTTCGAGCGCCGAGGCGTGCCCGCTGGTCAGCCATTCGGAGTAGGTGTTGTAGGTCTTCGCGTGGCCGCTCGGCCACCAGACTTCTGCGTCCTCAGCGCCAGCAGGGACAAAGACCGACTCGTCGAACGGCATCCCCGGCTGGTATCCGACCGGGTAGCCGTGCTCGCCGCTGGGGTCCGCGCCCTGGATGTGGCACTGGCCGCAGACCTGCGCATCGGGGCTGCTGACCATCTTGTTCTCGGTCGGCTTCTTGATGTGTTCGCCGCCGGGGCCGTGACACGCCTCGCAGGAGACATTCAACTCCACCTTCTTGATGTCCCACCCCTCGGCGACTTCCTCAGCCGTCAGCCCGGTGACGTGGCAGCCGGCGCAGGCGGCCCGCCAGTCGCGTTCGGGCGCGGCCCAATCATCGGGGTGGTAGGGCGTCCACTTGCCCTCCTGCCCCTCTACCTGCGGGATATTCCACTGCACCGGGAGGACGTAGAACGCCTGCGCGCCGTCCTGGCGCGTCTGCACACTGATGTAGCGCTGCATGTACCGCCCGCCGAGGACGTAAGTAATATCCTCCAGCGTGATCGGGCGCGACTCGCCGTCCGGCCAGGTGATCGTCACCGCCGCTTCGTCGGTGAGATCGCCCAGGACCGTCTCCGTGCTGGCCTCTTTGACGAAGCTCGCGTGCGCGGTGGCCTGCCACGTCTTCATCGCGTCGGCGTGACATGCCTTGCACACCGACGCGCCCATGTAGTCCGCGCCGAGGTTGGGTGGGCCGGCTGCCTCGCCCTCCTGCGGCGGCGGCTCCTCTTGCGCGGCAGGGGCCGCTGTGGCCGTGAGCGCCCCCACTGCCAGCAGCATCACGAATGCGCCCCCAAGTACGATCAGGCGGGCTTTTCTATGATCCATTGTCCGGTAGCGCTCTCTGTGTCAATCCCTGCGAAAGATGACCCAAGTCTGAGTTTGTTAAGCGGTAAAGCCAACAAGGTGAACGCGGCACTCTCCAAATTGTGACAGACTTCACCCACATTGGGCAGCTACATTATGAGCGAAACCCCGATAGGGAGCGTAGGTCAAACGTCCTGCGATATGGGTAATGTTTGTCACATATGGGAAACGGCGTGAGAAAATATCCCATGCGCCATTATAGCAGAAAAGTGGGGCGAAATCGACAGTTTTGCACGGCGATGGCATGAAATGCGCCAGAGGCGCCGTGGCAGAACAAGTGATGGTCCGATGGCGAGGCGCCAGCGGGGAGCGCAGGTCCCCCCGTTTCCGCCAAGACGCCTTCTCACTGCAAATATTCGTGCGCCAGGATCAGAAACACGCTGGAAGTCCAGGTGTAGGCCCGGTCGCGGAGGCCCTCGCCGGTGAGCGCGTCGTAGTTCTCGGCCATGCCGCTGCGCAGCGCCATGTCGCAGAACTTGCGGCTCAGGTCGCGCGCCAGTTCCTCCTCGCCCGCCGCGCGCAACCCATCGATGATGAGCATCGTCGAGGGCGCCCAGATCGGCCCGCGCCAGTAGCCGTCGGGGATGTAGTGCGGGCTGGAGGGGTGCTCCGTCGCCAGGCCGTGTGCCGTGATGAATCGCTTCAGGCCGGCGATCAGCGGCTTCAGCACGGCGTCGGGGAGCCGCCTGCCCAGAACAATCGGCAGGGATAGCAGCAGGCTGTCCGCCGCGATGGGCGCGCCGTCAACGCTGCGCCGCGCGATGAAGTGATCTTCCTGCCAGAAGTGCGCCAACATCTTCGCCAGCAAGTCATCGGCGCGCGCTTTCCAGGCGCGGGCGTCGCTCGCCTTGCCGAGCTTCTGCGCCACGTTCGCCAGCGTCTCCATCTGAAGCACAAGGAACGCCGACAGGTCGGGGCATTCCACCGGCGACGCCGCGTGAAACACCGTCGCGTTGTCCCAGCCGGAGTCGTTCCCGTGATTGTACTGCGGGATGCCGTTCCGGTTGTCGTCGTGGTACGTGAACCACCACTCCGTCCAGCGGCAGAGCGGCGCGTAGGCTTCCTGCAGGCGCGCGTTGTCGATGGCGTCGGCGCGCTCCATCATGCGCGTGAGCGCCCACCCGTGAATCGGCGGCTTGCGGAAAGACCAGCTCAACTGGTTGTCGTTCACCATGTCCGGGAACGCGCCGGCGGCGTCCTGAACGTCGATCATGACCATGAACTGGTCCCATGCCAGTTGCGGATTATGGTAAACCAGCGCCATCGCGTTGAAGCAGTGATCCCAGCTCCAGACGTTGGTCATCCAGTTCTTGGACATGTACATCGCGGGGCGGCGGAGGTGGCCCTCAGGGGCGACCACCGACGACCAGTTGATGTACGCCGCCAGTGCGCGCGCTGGCGCGTAGGCGAGCGGTGTGGTCGGCGTCGCATCCAACCAGCGTTGAAACGCCTCATCCACGCGCCTGACGCACGTCTCAAAGTCGTCGGCGTAATCGCGGGGAGTCCACGTGCTCAGGAACTCCTCAATCGCGCCCGCAGCGACGCCTGTTTCCGGGTCGGGGGTGAAGTCCGCAACGATGTGCGCGGACCGGTCCACGGCCCAGGGCGCATCGACAGCAAGCCGCCCGGCCAGCGGCGTGAGCATGAGCTTGATCCGGTTGGAGAAACTGACAATCTGCCAGCGGTCGCCCCCGGCGGCGATGGCGTTGTCATACGTCCCCGCGCCGACGCTCAGCCGCAGCCCGACGCCCTTGCCCCTGACCCGGATCACCTTCGGCTCGGCGATGCAAATCTCGGCGTAGCCTGCATCCGATTCCAGCCGCAACACGGTCGGCGTAGCGATTTCGGTGAACGGGATCGGCTGCCCATCCCGGACGAGTTCCACGCGGCACAGGGTGCCCATCCAGACTGTGTCGCCGTGCACCGTGCGCAGATACAGGCCGGAGGGCCGGTTATCCGTTTCCCTCAAGTGCGAGAAAGCGAGATAGGAACCGTGCCGGCTGAACGGCACCTGGCGCAGATCGAGGTTCATCGTAGGCATCCTTTGGTGCGATCCTAACGCATTGGGCCGATATTGTATCGGTTTTCGCGCGTTATGACATCGTGGGCGCATTCGAGATTGAGGCCGGCGCGTGGCGTTCAGCGCGCCGGAGGCGGTAGGCGGAGGCTGCTGCGGCTTCGATTTCGGCGACAGGTTCCCCGCTGTACAGGCCCGGTTCCCTCACGGCTATCCCCCGCACAAGCGCGCCTGTTCGCCCTTGCCGCGAATGTGTTTTCATCAATTGAAAAGATTGACACCATGAAAACGTGATATACTGGCGAAGTTATTCTCTGCCGCACCGCCTGCGAACCGACCAAGCAGTTGCTCCACGCCGCTGGCGCTCTTCGCACGGGGGACGTGCGCGCATCGAAGTGTGGTGCGCGAGGCCGCGCGCAGCATCTCATTACACATCACCGAGACGCAAGAACGATCGGGCGCAGCCAGGTCGGGAAGTTCGTGCGCCGATAGCAGTGGGGCATGATCTGGTCACTAGCGCCAGGCGTAGCGCGGTTGCACTCACTTGGAGTACCTAGAGCACGAGGTGAGATCATGAAAATCACCCGATTGGAAACCTTTTTCGTCAAGCCGCGCTGGCTGTTCCTCAAAGTGCACACCAACGAGGGCATTGTCGGTTGGGGGGAGCCTGTCGTTGAGGGGCGCTCTCAAACGGTGGCGGCGGCGGTGCACGAAATTGGCCGATACCTGATCGACCAGGACCCCCGGCGTATTGAGCACCACTGGCAGGCGATCTACCGGGGGCAGTTTTACCGGGGCGGTCCGGTTCTGTGCAGCGCCCTTTCCGGCATCGAGCAGGCGTTGTGGGACATTGCCGGGAAGTGGCTGGGCCAGCCTGTGTATCAGCTGCTCGGCGGCGCTACCCGCGACCGAATCCGCATGTACGGCTGGCTCGGCGGGGCGACCTTCGGCGACTACATCGAAAGCGCCAGGGTCAGGGTCAATGAAGGGTTCACAGCGCTCAAGATGGGCCTGTTCGACGCCGTGCGAATCGTAGACACGCCGGCGCTGGTGGATGACGCTGTGCGACGCTTCGCGGAAATCCGCCAGATGGTCGGGCCAAACGTGGATGTCGGCGTTGACTTCCACGGGCGATGCAGCCCGGCCATGTCCATCCGGCTGGCGAAGGCGCTGGAGCCTTATCAGCCTATGTTCATCGAGGAGCCGGTGCTGCCTGAAAACATCGACGCCCTTGTGACTGTCGCGCGAAGCACCACAATCCCTATCGCTACGGGTGAGCGGCTTTTCACCAAGTGGGGCTTTCGGGAAGTGCTGGAAAAGCAGGCGGCGGTCATTTTGCAGCCTGATTTGTCGCACGCCGGCGGCATCCTCGAATGCAAGAAGATCGCGGCGATGGCCGAGTGCTACTACGCCGCCATCGCGCCTCACTGTCCGCTCGGCCCCATCGCGCTGGCGGCGTGTGTGCAACTGGACGCCTGCATCCCCAATTTCCTGGTGCAAGAGCATGTCACGCTGGGCGAAGGCTATTTGAAAGAGCCGTTCAAAATCGTCAACGGTTATATCGACGTGCCGGCGGCGCCGGGCCTCGGCGTCGAGGTAGATGAGGAGGCGCTGGCGGACAAGCTCTACGATGGATCGTGGGAGACCCCTCGGCTGTGGCACGAGGATGGTTCTGTCGCTGACTGGTGATTCACGTCATGGGAGCGCTACCGGTGGGGAGGTCTTAAGTTGCAGGCAAGAGCTGGATGTTCGCTTGAAGAAATCAGCTTTCACGGCTGGTCTGCCGTGCGCCTGAGCAATGGGCTGGTCACGGTCGTGGCCGTGCCGGAACTCGGCGGGCGGATCATGTCGCTTGCGCTGGGGCCTTATGAGTACCTCTTTATGAACCCGGCGCTGGTCGGGAAACGCTTCACACCTGAGGAGCACCTCGGCGATGGTTCGCTGACCGCCTGGAAAAACTACGGCGGCGACAAGACCTGGCCCGCGCCTCAGGGATGGGAGCGGGATGACCAATGGCCGGGGCCGCCGGACCCCGTGCTCGATTCAGGGCAATATGAGGCGCAGCTTTTCCGTGGGAACGGGGGCGTCGGCGTGACGCTGATAAGCCCGCCAGACCTGGGCCGCACCGGGCTGCGAATCCACCGGCGGCTTACGCTCATTCCCCAGGCTGCCAGGGCGCAGCTTCAGGTGACCTTCGAGAATGCGATAGATCGGCCTGTCCGCTGGGCGATCTGGGACGTGGCGCAGGTTAACTGCTCGCGCTCGCGCCCCGACGGCAAACTGGAACCGAACACGGACTGCTGGGTTTACATTCCAACTGCGCGGGACGGAGAAGCCACGTGGCCCTATCAGGCGCTTTATGGCGACGAGCAGGATCCACAATGGCACGCCGAGGTCGTTCCCGGCGTGATGGGCGTTCACTATCTCGGACACGTGGGCAAGATCGGCGTCGCCAGTCCTGGTGGCTGGGTGGCCTTTGCCAACCAGGCGGCCGGCTATGTCTTTTGCGCGCGATTCGCTTACGAAGCCGGCGCAGAGTACCCCGACGGTGGAGCGTCGGTCGAAGTGTGGACCGAGTCGCCCGGCGCGCCGTCTCCAGTTCCGATCCGTTCGCCCGGATGTTTGCTTGAGGTCGAGGTGCTTGGCCCCTTGCGCACTCTGCAACCTGGCGAGAAGACAAGCCTCGCTCTCGAATGGGCATTCGCCCGATGTCCAGGACCAGTCGCGCATGTGAATGAAGTCGGGTGTGTGCAGAGTTCGCTGCAAATCAGCGCTGACGGTAGATGGGCAAGGGTACAAGGCGCGTTTGGCTGTTTTGAAGCCGGGCAGGTTGAACTGGCCTGGTTCAACGTTGAGGGGAAGGTACTCGAAAACATCCCGCTACAACCAGCCTCACCGCTCAGTGTCCTGCACGTGGATAGGACCGTGTCGCTGCCGGCCGGCGCGAAGCAGGGGCGGCTCTACCTGCGCCGACCGGATGGAACGGTGACCGTCGCGTTGGCTGAGGCGGTCGTCTAGGTTGGCACCATCGCACAGACTGTGGCGGGTACGCCGCGCTGAAGTGCGCCAACCCTAAGCTCGGCTTTGAAAAACCCTGCTCTGCACATCGTTTTTTTGCGGCGCGTGGGATTCCGCGCTACGATATGAGCATCCTCGCACATTGTAGACGCATCCACCTGCGGCACAGCGGGAATTCTGGCGACGTAGCTCAATGGCAGAGCAGGGGATTCATAAGCCCTTGGTTACTGGTTCAAATCCAGTCGTCGCCACTCAAACAATAGCGCAGCAAGATAGCACAGTCTGGTCTGACCCTCCTGTCGCTGTTTAGGCGCTATTTTCATTTGTGCGAGAGGATGTGAAACCCGCCCTTTCCAGGCACACGCGCGAAGGTCAGCCGCAGCCTCTTATCTCTCCCGTCCCAGCAATCGGTTGGCGAGCGTCTCCAGCGCCTCCGCTGGGGCGGGTAAAGGTTGCGCGGCCTGCAATGCGTCGAGCGCGACGCGATGCGCGACCTGCTCCTGCCGCACAGCGTAATCCCTCGCGCCGGTCGCTTCGATGAGCGCACCGGCGCGCTCCACGTCTTCAGGGGTAAAGGGGGCACGCCGGGCGTAGAGCGCCCGCAGCTCCTCTGAACGCTCCAGCGCGTAGATCACGGGCAGGGTTTTCTTGCGGGTGGCGATGTCGGTCTGCGTCGATTTACCAATGGCGACCTGCTCGCCCCAGATGCCCAGGATGTCATCCCTGATCTGGAACGCCAGCCCCAGGTTGCGGCCAAACGCGGCGTAATGCGCCTGGCGCTCCGCGTCCGCACCGACCACGAGCGCCCCAAGCTGTGCGCTCGCGCCGATCAGCGCCGCCGACTTACCGCCGATCATCTGCAAATACGCTTCCAACGTCACCGACGGTTGCCGCTCAAAGGCCATGTCCAGGTGTTGCCCGTGCGTGAGCGCAATGCAGGTATCGGTGAACAGCCGCCCGGCGTCGAGCACGCGCGCCGCCGGGACGCCTCTGTCGGCCAGGTCGTGCAGCGCGACGTAAGCCAGCGTGTACATCGCGTCCCCGGCGTTGATCGCGTTCGCCCGCCCCCAGATCGCCCACACGGTCGGGCGGCCCCGGCGCGTGGGGCTTTCGTCTTGAATATCATCGTGGATGAGCGAAAAGTTGTGCAACAATTCGACCGCCGCCGCCGCCGGCAGGGCGCAGGTCGGATCGCCACTGGCGGCTTCGGCGCACAGCAACAACACGCCGGGGCGCACCCGCTTACCGCTCGCACCGTTGATCGGCTGGCCGCGCTCATCCGCCCAGCCCAGGTGATAACGGAGCATCAGGCTGTAGTCGTTCGGCTCGGCGGGCAGGGTATCAACCACGCGCCGCATCTCGGTTTCGAGCGGCGGGAGGTATCGGGCCAGATATTCCTCTAATTTCATGTGACCTCGATCAGTGGCGTTTCCTGCAAGGCGGAGATGTCGCCCGCGCCGGCGGCGAACATGGCGACGCGCAGTTGTGTGGTGATCTCGCGGATGGTTTCACGCGCCTGCTCGGCGGAGACGGCGGCGGCCTTGAGAAACGGGCCTGCCAGCCCGCCCAGGCGCGCGCCCAGGGCGATGCACTTGGCGACATCGATGCCGTCGCGCAGGCCGCCGCTGGCGAAGATCGGCAGGCCCGGAGCGCCCTTGCGGCAGAGGAGGATGCTCTCGGCGGTGGGGATGCCCCAATCGGCGAAGCTGCGCGCCACGCGCGCGTGAAAGGCGGTCGGGGCGCGATGATACTCCACCTCGCTCCACGACGTGCCGCCCGCCCCCGCCACGTCCAGCGCGGCGACGCCCGCCTCTGCCAGCCCGCGCGCAGCGCGCTCGGAGAGGCCCCAGCCCACCTCTTTGGCGATCACCGGGACCGGCAGCGCCCGGCACACCGCCTCGATCTTCTTCAGCAGGCCGGCGAAGTTGCCGTCGCCCTCCGGCTGGACCGCCTCTTGCAGCGCGTTGAGGTGCAGGATGAGCGCGTCAGCCTCGATCATGTCCACCGCGCGCCGGCACTGGTCCACGCCATAGCCGTAGTTCAACTGCACCGCGCCCAGGTTGGCGAAGAGCAGAATGTCCGGCGCGACGGTGCGCATCTGGTAAGTAGGGGCGAGCGCGGGGTTCTCGATGGCGGCGCGCTGGCTGCCCACGCCCATCGCAATCCGGGCCTCCTGCGCGGCTTCGGCCAGGTTCAGGTTGATGCGCAGCGCCTCTTCCACGCCGCCAGTCATCGACGAGATGAGCAGCGGCGCAGACAGTTTCTTGCCGAACACGGTAACGGACGTATTCACTTCGGCCAGGTTTAGCTCCGGGACAGCCTGGTGCATAAAGCGGTAGCGCTCCAGGCCGGTGGTGAGCCGGGGGAACTGCACGTTCTCTTCCAGGTTAATACGGATGTGGTCGGCTTTGCGGCTCTCGGTGACGCCGGGGTCCGTAACTTTCCCCATAGAGCAGTGTTCCTTTTAGGTGAGTGGGCGTATCCTACCCACGTGCAAGGGACGTGTCAAGGAAGCTCCGGCGTGAGGGGATAGCTCCCCGGAAGCTTGACGCTTCCGGGGAGCTACAGGAACAGTCATCTTGTGTGGACTCCCGCCTCCCTTTGGCGTCCCTTCACTTCCGGGTATAATCACGCCCGCATTAATTGACAACATCGCCACGTGGAGGGAACTCGATGGGTACGATGACCAAAGAGGAGATACAGCAGCAAATCACCGACATCGTTGTCGATTTGCTGGGCGTTGACGCCGAAAAGGTCACGCCGGAGGCGCGCTTCCGCGAAGACCTCGAAGCCGACTCGCTCGACCTGGTGGAATTGATTATGGCCTTTGAAGACAAGTTCGGGGGCGAAATCTCCGACGAAGAGGCGCAGAAGATCACCACGGTAGGCGAGGCCATCGAGTACATTCAGCGGCAGGCGGCGAGCGCCCAATAATCCGCACCCCTGGCAGTTTCGGACAGGGGGTTTTGGCCCCTTGCCCGGCTTGGGGTGTGGCTTAAGGAAAGCCGTCAGATCCGGTGCGTTCCGAAACCGGCGCGCGTCGTTTGTGCGTGCGCATCAGATGCCGTATAGAGAGTGGGGCGCGGGCACTGACGCCCCGCTCTTTTGTGTTCTGCCTGCTGATGGTGTTGCTGGCCGCCTGCGGACCCGCGCCGCCGCCTACGCTTGTGGACATCAATCAGGCCGCCACCGGGACGGCCCGCGCGAAGTTCGCCGCGCCGGAGACGCTGATCTATCCCGGCGTCAGTTTCTCCGAGCTGAGAAGCTACCGCGCGGTGCTGGCGCTCACCTTCGCCGGGACGGTTGATGGGACCGAGAGGCGCGGTTCGCTGGGCCTCGATGCGGTTGTTGACACGACGCGCCCGGCGGCGCATGGGGTCGTCTCGGTGGGCGGGGACGCGGGTGTGTTCGGCGACTTCCCACAGGTGGTGACCTTTGGCAAGACCTACATCGGCGGCGTGGATTACATCACTGGCGTGGCGGCGACAGGCGCGGCGGACTGCCTGGCGCAGCGCGTCAACCTGTTCGACCCGCTGGCGTACAACGTGCTCTCGCCCGATCAGTTCTTGCCGCCGGGCGAAGTCCCGCCGCTGGTTTTCGTGACGCAGGTCCAGGCGGAGGACGGGAGCAGCCCGCTGTGGCGCTTCCGCGCGGAGGGCTTCAGCACGGCGACGCTGGCGACGGCGACGCTCGACGCGCTGACTACGACCGACGCCACGCCGCGCGTCGTGCAGATCGACTTGCAGGGTGAGGGCTATGCGCCGGGGCAGGAGAACGCGCGCGGCACGGTGACGCTGCACTACGAGTTGACGGCGCTCAATCAGCAGCTTGAGGTGAACCTGCCGCCTGCGTGCGCGGAAGTCACGCCTGCGCCCCAAACCGGCGGGGGAGAATGAACCGCGTATACGGGACGCCGACCACGATCAGCATAAACCCCGTCAGCGCCAGCGGCCCGCCGGTGCCGTAGTCGGCGGCGTACATCTCGTTGATAAGCCTCATCGCCTGGGGCGCGCCAATCATGGTCGCCACGACGCCGATGGCTGCCGGGAACACCGGCAGCGCCCACCGCACACGCTCCGCGAGCCGCCGCGCCGGCAGCGAGAACAGCACCAGCGCGCCGGCCATCGCCGCGAGCGCGAACCCCTGCCGGAAGTTGGGGTCGCTCGACGCGCCCCGGAAGAACTCCAGCGGCGGCAGCAGCGTGAGCGCGATGACCAGCCCCGGCAGCCACCCCCACCGCGCGGCATACGCGATCCCCACGCCGACCAGCGCCAGCGGCAGGCGCAGCAGAAACGTCAGCAGCAGCGGCGGCGAACCGCCCCGGACCGCCGGGTGCAGGCTGGCCCACTCGGCCAGGTCGAGGGCGTTGGGCGCGAGCGCCCCCGCCGGGTGCTCGACCCAGGGCAGGTAGCAACCCACCAGCGCCATTGCATAGCCCAATACCATGATGGTTGCAAAGGCGCGCGGGGAGAGTCCAGGGGCGGTCAGCGGATGTGAGGCGGGCGCAGATTCGGCCAATGGCGTTCAACCTCTGCGCTCGGCGGCGGCGGCAAGCTTGAGCGCCCGCAGCGCGCGCAAAGTCACCCACTTGCTGGGCCGGCCCTTCTTCTCGATGTCGATCCACATCTTGCCCTGGTAGCTGTACTCCATCTTCCAGCGTCCCTGGTCATCCTGCCTGGAGAGCACCAGGTCGATTGCGCCCTGCACGCGCGGGTCGCCGCCGCAGCCGGCCTCGGCCAGCGCCTCCAGGTTGAGCAGCACGTCGGTGACGTAGCCGAGCGGGTAGCCGAACCTGAACCAGCTCGAACTGATACGATCCTTGTACGGGTAGTCGGCGCGCGCGACATCGTAGCTGAGCAGGAAGTCGATGCTGGCCTTGACGCCCGCCTCGACGGCAGGCGTGCGCCCGGCGGCGGGCACGCGGTTGAGCGCCCACAGGGCGCGCACCGCGCCCCATCCGCAAGGCAGGCCGTAGTTCGCCCCGCACACGAAGCCGGGGGCCTGTAGCGCCGACCGATAATCTGTGTAGCCGTCGCCGGTGATGGAGCGCGCCAGCGCGTCAACCGCTTTTTCAAGCCGCGCGTCGCCCCAGAAACCCAGGTCCAGCAGCGCCCGGACCACATTCCCCCACAGGCAGTGGATCGCCGCGCTCGGCGTCCCATTGCAGGAGAACGCGCCCGCCTTCGTCTGTGCGTGCGCGAAGACGTAATCGACCGCGCGGCGCACCCGCGTATCCCGCCCATCCGCGCCAAGCTGCGCCAGGAAGAGCACCGACCAGAGCGTGCCTTGATACTTGGGCGCGTAGCCTGCGCCGGGCTTGACCCAGTAGCCGTCGGGTTCCTGCGCATCGAGGATGGCGGGCACGGGGCCGGACTGCATCACCGCCGCCTGCGCCGCGACAAGTTCAGGGTCGTCGGCGGGGCGGTCGAGCAGGTCGCGCAGGGCGAAATAGCGCACGCCGGGGTTGGCGTCGTCCGGCTCCAGCAGCCAGGGCAGGGGATCAGCGTTGAGTTGGGCTTTCCAGTCGTTCATCGCGCTCTCCTTAAGAGGCCTTTCCCGCCGCCTTTAGCTCCGCCAGCCCCGCCCTGACCTCCGCGCGCGGCAGGTTCCCAGCGATCAACGCGGCGTCGCTCAGTCCCAGCAGCCGCTCGTAGAACGCGACGCCCATCTCGATCAGGTCCGGGTTATCGGGGTCGGCGTCGATCATATCGTACAGCGCATCCTCGGCTTTGGCGAACGCGCCAATCTGCTCGTAATACTGCATGAGCTTCGCGCTCGTCCCGGTCGGCAGGATGTACGCCTTCAGTTCGGCGACAAGCTCCTCGACGGCGGGCGCGTGGTCGAGCAGGTCCGATCCCTCCCGGCTGAGCGACAGGTCGAGCGCCAGGTACAGGGATTTCAGGGTGCAGTCGTAGCTCTCGTCTTCGTGACCCAGCGCCTTGTGAATCGCCCCCGCCTCCTTGAGCAGCGCCGCCAGAAAGGCGCACCTGGCCCGGCTCACGTCGGCGCTTTCGCCGAGCGTGATCGTGGTGAGCAGCCCGCTCTCGGAGAGCTTGCTTACCGCGTCCAGGTCGAGGCCGAGCGTGTGCTGCACGGCCTCGTTGATGGCCGCGAGCGCTTGCTGTCGCTGCCCGGCTTTGGTCAGGCCGAGGACCTGCGCGAGCACTTGCGATAAAACCTGCGCCAGCATCGTGATCTGGCGCATGAGCCAGTCTTGGGTTAACAAGGGGTTCGCTCCTTGTCAGGTACGGCGTTCCATTTCCCTATCTGGACGCCTTTTCCAACCTGCTCAAAAGGTGAAGTGTTGGGCGCGAGCTTCATCGGGTGCTCGACCAAGGCGAGTAATAGCCAAGAAGGGCGAATCCGAAGCCTAATGCAATAATAGCGTAAATGCGCGCCTAGTAATATCGATTGAGCACGTGCACCTTTACTCCTCAAAAAGGCCGGCTTGCGCAAGCGTGTGTAATGTCTCTTCGCTCAGGTATCCTTTTTGATGTAACTCCTTTACGATTGGTGCTTCTCTGCCCCGCAACAAGAACAAGATAGCGTCAAGTTTGGTTTGTTGGCCCCGGTATTCGGGATCACTGCTTAAGTATTCAAAAGAATACAATCCGAGTCTTAGCAAAAACGTCTCAAAGTTTTTCCTGGTGAAATGTCTCTGAATATCAGATGCAACTTTAAACATGGCATCTTCATACAAACTAGGAGTACCCGCGGGCTTTACATCAGGGTAATGTGCTGGTACCCTCTTTGGTGGTGGCACAGCAGGGAAGGAAACCTCATCAAGTTGACCTTTAGCTTCGGAACGACTTTCGTCAATATCACCACCTGCGATCTTCGAAGCTTGTACGCTAGCTCCATGACCAATGGCGGTGCCTGGGCCGACATCTCCTTCAATGATATTGATTTCGTAGATAATCTGAGTTGCCGGTGGCTGAATCAAATTGTAGGAGTCGTCTAGGGCCAAACGCCCTTTAGATGTCAAAATAGCATCGAAACTACCGAATGTCACAATCAACTTAAGATAACCAACATCTCTCAAGACTTCCAAATGGTCTCTAACCCTTAAGGCGTCTATTCCTAGCTCTTCTGCAATCTCCGCACCGCTGACGTAGTTGTCTAGGCTAATGTTGGCGATAACCTGAAGAAGCTTCGTTTGGAATTCGTTCATTTTGAGTAACTACTCAGGCAGGGACGAAGGGCCGCATGAGTAGGGCATCATGCAGGGCCTGGAGGACATTGACACCCTGTTTGCGAACCGTCGAGATGTAGCTGCGGATGTCGCAGAAGATGTTTGCGCCGGAGCGAGTGCGGAAAGTGCCGGAGACCTTCTGCTTGACCTTGATCATACGCAGGTCGCGCTCGGCCAGGTTGTTATCGAAGGGCACGCGGAAATCATGCATGAAGGCCAGGGTCTCGGTTTTGTATTTGGTCAGCCGGTCCAGCAGGTTCTTGGGAGGCGACTGCTTTTTGCGTCCGCGTGTGGGGAATCGCGGCGTGTCGGGGGGTGGATTGGCTTGCAGACCCGCCTGGAGCAGCGTGTCGTAGCGGGCTTCGTAGTGGGCCAAACGGTCGGGAGGCAGCGTCATAGCGTCGTCGGTGTGGTCCACCTCGGCTTTGATGTCCAGCAGCAGTCGGATCATCTCACCGGCCCAGGCTTGCTGGTACTGTTCGGTGACAAAGCATAATTCACGCAGATGATGGGCATTGCACAGCGCATGAGAGCAGTTGTCGAACTGGAAATATGCCGCCAGCGCATCGTGAACGGCGCGGCCCTGGTAGTCCACCAGCAGTCCGATCTCACGCATGGCGACCTGTCCGCGCTTGGGATGCACAGCGTAGTACGTCAACGCCGTTGTGGCGAGCACATGCAGCCAGTTGAGCTTGCCCTCTACGCGCAAACCGCTTTCATCCGCATGGACCACATCGGCCTGGGTGAGGTGTTGGCGGATCGCGCGCAGGGCTGGGCCAAGCTGCTCATGCAGCGCTTGGGGGGCACTCACTACAAACGCTTCGCTGGGACGATGCCCGTACAGGTCTGCAAACACCTCACAGGTGCGCGCGACCGGCAGCAATTGGTAACTGGTGAGGTAAACGGCCTGCGCTTTCACCCGCTGACCGTACTGCACCGCTTGGGTCACGTCCGCCGGAAAGGGGGCTTTCACGCGCGCCTGGCAATTGGGGCAGCACAGCACTGGGGCTTGATGTTCGGTCACTTCCATCACGACCGGCGGTACATCGAACACCTGCCGCCGCTCCACTTCCAGCACCTCTGCCTCGCTCAGATCATGGTCACACTGGGGGCAGTGTGCCAGTCGATGCACTGCAATGTGCTCTGGCGCACTCACCCACTCCAGCGTGTGTCCCGGATGGCCTGGTTGCCCGCCCGTCCGACGCTTCCCTTTCTGGCGCAGACTCTTGGGCGCGGGTTTCTTCTTCAACCCATCGCTGCTCGGTGGGTTGCCACTATTGCCGCTGTTTTTGGCAAGCTGGTCTTCCAGTTCCTGGATGCGCGCAGCGTGCTGCATGACCAACTCTCGCAAGTCGAGAATGATTGCGACCAGACTTGCCTT
>DAOTXU010000390.1:0-12737 GCA_034435135.1 Anaerolineae bacterium
GCTCGACACCCCCTCTCCGCAAGCGGAGAGGGGGACGGGGGGTTAGGTCGCCCGCAAACACGACCAGCGCCACCGCATCGGTGTTGTTGGCTCAAAAGCTTGAATCACTTCAATATTCCTCTCGATAAACACGCGCACAGTGCCTTCATGAGGAGCATCGGGGGCGTGATCGCCGTTGCTTTCGAGTGCCCAAAGACAGGTTCAAGTTGACGATGACTTTTTCCTGATCGCCCTCTATATAATCGCCGCCTCCAGTATGTACCTTTCGCGCCAGGTCTTCAAGGCGGTCGCTGTCACCTAGATGATCTGCTTCTGTCAGCACGTTCATCTCTGATCTGACATCGGCCAATCAGTGCGCACAAGTATATGATGGGAACCGATTGCCCTCACTGCCATTTTACCACACTTTCACCCCGCCTTTACCGCCCCGCCCTCGGACGCCCGCTCAACACCACGCTCAGGTCATCCCCCTGCCGCACGGGGTAGACCATCACGCCCGCCGTGCGCAGCGCGCGCACGATCTCGCCTGCGTTGTTGCCGTGACCGTCGGCGTAGCCGCTGAACGTGGACGGGTCGAGGTGCACGACCACCACGCGCACGCCCCTCAGGTCGAGGCGGCGCACGTCGTTGATCCAGCGCGAACTGGTCGAGGGCGTGACCAGCACGAGCGTCGTCGCGCTGGCGAAGCGGTCCCCCTCCACTGTGAGCAGGTCGTGCAGCGAGGTCGTCCCGTGCGCCTGCGCGATTGCCAGCGCTTCGAGAATCTTGGTCAACTGGTGCGCGCCCCGGTCGGCCTGGATGAAGGTCCGATGGGGCGCGTAGGTGATGAACCCGACCGAGCGCGCCTTTTCTAAGAAGTGTTGCGCCAGCGACGCGGCGACCTTCACGGCGCACTCCTCGGTCGAGAAGGCGGGGATGAGCGCCTCCGGGTGCACGCGGCGGTCGCCGTCGAGGGCGAGCCAGATGTCGGCGAGCGGGTCCATCTCGAACTCTTTCGCCATCAGCCGGCCCCGGCGCGCGGTCGAGAGCCAGTGGATGCGGTTGAGGCTGTCGCCGGGCGCGTAATCGCGCACGCCGGCGGCGTTGGGCGTGATGAAGTGCGCCGGCTGCCGCCGCGACTCGCCGCCGGCCAGCCGGCCTGCTGCGGGCGCGAAGTCGCGGACCGGCGCGGTCTCCGGGTAGACCAGGATTTCGGCGGTGGACGGCACGTTGCGCCGCGCCTCGAAGAAGCCGAACGGATCGCCGCTGATGAGCGTGGCCGGCCCCAGGCGGTACAGCCCGCGCAACATGCACGGTGTGCGCACGCGCCACTCATGCCGGGCGCGCGGCGGGAGGTTGAACAGCACGCGCGATGCCTGGTGCCCCGGCAGCGTCGAGTGGTCGCGCACCTCCAGCCAGAGGCGCGGCAGCAGGCTCAGGTTGCGCGCCGCAAGCGACTCCTCCAGCGGGCGGCCCACCTGCCCCCGACGCGCGCGCGTCCGGCGTTCCACGCGCACCCAGAGCACCCCGCTCCACGCCCACAGCGCCGAGACGATCAACGTGCCGAGCGCCAGGTAGGTGAGATGGAAGAACATCGGGTGGCCGAGCCATAGCGCCAGCAGCAGGCAGGCGACTAAAACGAGATAGAGGGCGGCGCGACGACCGGGCACGGCTCAGCGGGCGCGGACGGTCGCGCCGGGCACAGGCGTGGCGCGGAGCACTTCCTGGACGATGCCGTTGGGGTCGATGTCGCGGATGCGCGCGTCGGCGCTGGTGATGATGCGGTGCGCCAGGGTCGGGCCGGCCAGCGCCTTGATGTCGTCGGGGAGCACAAAGTCGCGGCCCTGGGTGGCGGCGAAGGCCTGCGCGCAGCGCCGCAACGCCAGGCTGCCGCGCGGGCTGGCCCCCAGGTACACGTCGGGGTGGCGGCGCGTGGCGGTGACGATCTCCACAATATAGCCCTTCAGTTCCGGCGCGACGAAGGCGTCGCGCACGGCCTGCTGCGCCTGGAGCAATTCCTCGACGCTGACGACCTGCTCCACCGACTCCAGCGGGTGTTGGAACTGCTGCGAGTCGAGCATAGCGATCTCGTCGGTCGGCGTGGGGTAACCCAGGTGGATGCGCAGCAGGAAGCGGTCAAGCTGCGCTTCTGGCAGGGGGAAGGTGCCCTCGTATTCGATGGGATTCTGCGTGGCAAGCACCAGGAAGGGTTGCTCCATCGGGTAGGTCACGCCGTCCACCGTGACCTGCCGCTCCTCCATCGCTTCGAGCAGGGCGGCCTGGGTCTTGGGCGTGGCGCGGTTGATCTCGTCGGTGAGCACGACCTGCGCCATGATCGGGCCGGGGCGGAACTCGAAGCGCGCGGCGGCCTGGTTGTAGATGGTGGTACCGGTCACGTCGCTGGGCAGCATGTCGGGCGTGAACTGGATGCGGCTGAAACTGCACCCCATCGACCGGGCGAGCGACTTCGCCAGCATGGTCTTGCCCACGCCCGGCACGTCCTCGATGAGGATGTGCCCCTGACACAGCAGGCCGATGACGGTCAGTTGAATCTCGCGCTGTTTGCCGATGATGACGTGGCTGACATTGGCGATAATCCGGTGAGCAATGTCTCGCACCAATTGCATGGACAACGATAACTCCTTGCTAAACGACGGCGGATTATAGCCCAGCGGCAAGAGGACAACAAACGTGTTTGACTTCTTAAATGCCCCATGCTATTATGCAAGCGTCCTGAGTTCGAGACCCAGGCCCCCGGTGGGCGCGCCACCGGCATCCCTGCTTGAAGAAGGAGCATCGTCAAATGGCAAAATCGCGGACCGAATTGATGGTGGATCGCTTGCGCGACTTGCAGGGCGGCACGCCGGATATTGAAGCCTCGGCGGTGGTGAGCGTGGACGGCCTGATTATGGCCTCGCACCTGCCGACGGGGTTCGACGAGGACCGCGTGTCGGCGATGGCCGCCGCTATGCTTTCCCTGGGCGAGCGCATCGCCAGCGAGTTGGGCCGTGGGATCCTGGATCAGGTCTACATTAAGGGCGACAACGGCTTCGTGATCCTCATGTCGGTAGGGGAAGAAGCCGTGCTCGTCGCGCTGATCCGCGAGAGCGCCCGCCTGGGCTTGATCTTCCTGGACATGCGCCGCGCCGCCGACGACCTGGAGAAGTTGGTCTGAGCCGTTACCATTATCGAGCACTGGTCGCACTGGCGGGGAGACGGCCCCTGGGGTTCACCTCCCCGCCGCTGTATTTGTTTGGAGCAGGCCGCATGTGGGCGGCTTGAAAGACGAGAGGACGGCGTGTCATTGCCAGCGATGAACTCCCGTAGAAGAATGGGAATTGGCAACAAGTGCACACAGCGGAGGGGCACAGGGTTCTGTGCCCCTCTCTCTATGTATCGACCATCAGGAGTTTAACAGGGGGCAACTGATGCCAAAGTATATCTTTTGTACCGGGGGCGTGGTCAGTTCGGTGGGCAAGGGCGTGACCGCCGCCGCCATCGGGCGCATCCTCAAGGCGCGCGGCTTTAAGGTGTCCATTCAAAAGCTCGACCCTTATATCAACGTCGATCCAGGCACGATGTCGCCTTACCAGCATGGCGAGGTCTTCGTCACCATCGACGGCGCGGAGACCGACCTCGACCTGGGCCACTACGAGCGCTTCATCGACGAAAACCTGACCAAAGCGTGCAACGTCACCACCGGCCAGGTCTACGCGGAAGTCATCGCCCGCGAGCGGCGCGGCGACTTCCTCGGCGGCACCATCCAGGTAATCCCGCACATCACCAACGAGATCAAGCGCCGCATCCGCCAGGTGGGCGAGGAGAGCAGGGCCGACATTGTGATCGTGGAGGTGGGCGGCACGGTGGGCGACATCGAGGGGCAGCCCTTCCTGGAAGCGCTGCGCCAGATGCGCGCCGAGATGGGCCGCGAGCACACCCTGTTTGTACATGTGACGTTCCTGCCCTATATCGGCGCGACCGGCGAACTGAAGACCAAGCCGACGCAGCACAGCGTCCGCGAGCTGCGCAGCATCGGCATCCAGCCCCACATCATCATCGCGCGCGCCGACTACCCCGTCTCAACGGAACTCTGCGAGAAGATCGCGCTGTTCTGCGACGTGGACCGCGAGGCCGTCATCCCGCTCGAAACCATCCCGCTGCTTTATGAAGTGCCGCTCGTATTAGAGGACGCCGGCCTGGGCGAGTACATTGTTGACCGCCTGCACCTGCGCGCGCTTGCGTCCCCCCCCGATCTGGACGGCTGGCGGCACCTGATCGAAGAGATGGGCCGGCCCAAGCCGGCTGTGCGCGTGGCGATTGTGGGCAAATATGTCGAACTGCACGACGCCTACATGAGCGTGCGCGAGGCGCTGGCGCACGCGGCGGTCGCCAACAGCCGCGAGATCGAGATCGAGTGGCTGTACTCCGGCGACCTGGAGAAGGGGCGCGGCTGGGATGTGTTGGACCGCGTGGATGGGATCGTGGTGCCGGGCGGGTTCGGCTACCGGGGCGTGGAGGGCAAGGTCAAAGCGGCGGCGTGGGCGCGCGAGAACAAGGTCCCTTACCTGGGCCTGTGCCTGGGGATGCAGGTGATGTGCATCGAGTTTGGGCGCTACGTGCTGCGTTCTGAGTCGGTCAACAGCACCGAGTTCGAGCGCAACGTCGAGCACCCAGTGATCGACCTGATGCCCGAACAGCGCGGCGTGCGCGACATGGGCGGGACCATGCGCCTGGGCGTATATCCCTGCGCCCTGGTGCCGGGCACGCGCGCAGCGGAGGCCTATTGCACGCCGCAGGTCAACGAACGCCATCGCCACCGCTGGGAGTTCAACAACGCCTACCGCGCGCGCTTCGAGGCGGGGGGCATGTGCTTCAGCGGCCTGTCGCCTGACGGAACGCTGGTGGAGATCGCTGAGTTACGCGACCACCCGTTCATGCTGGGCTGCCAGTTCCACCCGGAGTTTCAGAGCCGGCCCAACCGGGCGCACCCGTTGTTCCGCGCGTTCGTGGCGGCGGCGGCGCGTTATGCCGAGGAGAAGGGAAATGGAGCTGTCAATCGGAGGGAAATGGCCCAAGAGTCTCAGAAAGAGAGCCTGAACCCTTGATCTGAGAACAGATGAATAAGAGACAGCAGGGGCAACCTGGCGGTCGCCCCTGTAAGTAATCGCGCAGCTAGCAGGGGGACATAGCAACCTGTCCCCGTTTAAGGGGATGCCTGTCCGCGATTATTGGTCCTGGGTGATGACCCAGTAGTTGTTGAAGTCGCAGCGCGCCGTGACTCCCGCATCCTTGAGCACCGACATGTAGAACTCGCCGGCCCCGGAGAGCCTGGAGTCGGTCGCTGTGCCGACCAGTACGTAATTGACGAAGATGTGAAATTCGTCGTCTACGGCGGTGATGAGCACGCTGTTCTCGCCGCCGTCGCGCGGGTTCAGGTCGGGGACCGTCCAGTTGCCGATGGACTCCCAGTCGGCGCCTTCGCCCTTCGGCAAGAACCCGAGTTCAACCCAACCTTCACGGCTCAGGTACACGCCATAGCCGTCAGAGTTATTCTGGACTCGGAACGCAAACCCGCAGGCCATTGTGTCATCTTCGCCGCGCCACACCACGTCGCTGTGAATAATGACATCGGCAGCCTCGTAGCCCTGTCCCAGGCGCATAAAGAGGAAGGGGTTCGTGTCGCGGCGCGAGCCTTCGATGAACGCGCCTTCAGGGATGTTGATGCCGATGGTGCCGTCCCAGTCCGGGATGACCTCCATGGCGATGAGGTGGTCAAAAGCGCTTTGCATCCCGCCGTCGATGGCGTCCGCGTCCAGGACGAGGGTGCTGGGTTCCTCGATTGGCTCGCTGGAGATGATGTTCGTGGCGGCGCCGGTGGTCAGCAGCAGGCGGTACGAGCCGGTCGAAGCGCCAGCCTGGGTGTCAAAGCGCGAGACGATGACGAAAATCGTGTCGGGGTTAGGAATGAAAAGACCGTTCACCGCGGAGTTGAAATTGTCGTTAGAAGCGTCGATGTCGTCGTTAATGCCCAGGACATCCATGTTCGCACTGATAATGACCAGCGTCGTGTCCAGGTCGCCGCTGGTGGCCTCGACCGACACGTTGATGGTCTCATTCCCCGGCGACTGGTAGCGCCACACCTCCATGTAGTTGGCGTCATTAATGGTGCCGGTGACCGCCTGGCCCGGCGTCAGGGCATTACCCTGAGCGGATGCGGCAGAAACGGGTACTATTGTTGCGAGCAGAGCAAGCATAAGCATCCACGCAAAGGGCTTCAGTGCGCGACGACCAAACATTTTGTCATGTACTCCTTTGTGGACAATGCGCAAAATAGATATTAAAGATAGAGTATCATGGATTGTCCTCCAATACAATAGGACAGGGGCAAATCGATGAACAATTGGCTTGAGACGTTCTGGGGCGACATGCTCAGCGAGGAGCCAGTCAAAGTGATTGCGGCGTGGGCCTTGCTGGACCCGGAAGAACGCACGGCGGTGCACGCTCACCTGGTCAAGATGGCGACCGAGGCGGGTTGGGCCGAAGTGCAACGCCGCGCGGCGCAGGCCGCTCTCGATGCGCTCGCCAGCGCCGGGGACGAAGCAGGGGGCTGAGCATGGGCGAACGGCGCGTGGTGTCGGTGGTGTTGCTGCGCCCCGACGGGCGCGCACTGATCGTGCAGCGCGACCCCAGGCGGCCCACAATGCCGGGGCTTTGGTCCGTGATTTCGGGCTTTATCGAAGCGGGGGAGACGGCGCTGGAAGCCGCGGTCCGCGAGGCGCGCGAGGAGGTCGGCCTGGAGATCGTCGCGGAGCGCGAGGGCGAGCCGTTCCCGGTTGCCGTAAGCGGCGGCGTGCTCGTGATTCACCCCGTGCTGGCGCGCGTCCCTGCCGATGCTCAGATCACGCTGGACTGGGAGAACCGGGCCTATCGCTGGATCAGGCCGGCGGAGGTCTACAACTACCCGCGCGTGCCCAGGCTTGAGGATGACTTCATCGCGTTGGGGCTGCTGAGCAAAGAGAACCGTGACTGAGGTGAAAGCTCAAGGTTAGGACAAAGGTGGACAGCGGGCTTAAGCCCACTGTCCTGTCAGGGTTGTCCCCCTTTTCCTCGTCCGGCCCTGACAACCAATGCTACACGTCCAGGTTGCGCACGCTCTTCGCGTGCGTCTGGATGAATCGCCGTCGCGGAGGCACAGCGCTGCCCATCAGCATGTCGAAGGTGCGGTCGGCTTCGGCGGCGTCCTCGACCGTCACCTGCAACAGCGTCCGGTTCGCCGGGTTCATCGTCGTCTCCCAAAGCTGGTCCGGGTTCATCTCGCCCAGGCCCTTGTAGCGCTGTATGGTGACCTTGTCTGGTTCAGGGAAGGTCTTCAGCGCCTCGGCGAGCGACCGCTCGGCGGTTTCGGCTGAGCCGTAGATGTATTGCTTCCGGTCGCGGTGTTGGAGCAGGTACAGCGGCGGCTGCGCGATGTACAGGTGCCCGCTCTCGATCAGCGGCGTCATGTAGCGGAAGAAGAAGGTCAGCAGCAGCGTGCGGATGTGCGCGCCATCCACGTCCGCGTCGGTCATGATGACCACGCGCCCATAGCGCAGGTTATCCAGATTGAAATCGTCGCCGATGCCCACGCCCAGCGCCGAGATCAGCGCCTTGACCTCGTTGCTGTCGAGGATGCGGTTGAGCCGGGCGCGCTCGGTGTTCATGATCTTGCCGCGCAGCGGCAGGATCGCCTGGAAGTGGCGGTCGCGGCCCAGCTTGGCGCTGCCCCCCGCCGAGTCGCCCTCGACGATGAACAGCTCGGTGCGGTCGGCGCTGCGCTCAGAGCAGTCGGCGAGCTTGCCGGGCAGGGTGGTGCTCTCCAGCAGGCTGGAGGCGCGCACCAGGTCGCGCGCCTTACGCGCGGCGTCGCGCGCGCGCATCGAGGTCATGCACTTGTCCACGATCTTGCGCGCCTCGCGCGCGTTCACGTCCAGGAACTCCTGGAATGCCTCGCTCGCCACCTGCGAGACCGCGTTCTGCACCTCCGGGTTCATGAGCTTGACCTTGGTCTGGCTCTCGAACTGCGGGTCGGGGTGCTTGACGCTGACGATGGCGGTCAGGCCCTCGCGCGTGTCCTCGCCGGAGAAGTTGTCGTCTTTCTCTTTGAGGATGCCCGCCTTGCGCGCGTAATCGTTGATCGAGCGCGTGATCGCCGCGCGCAGCCCCGTCAGGTGCGTGCCGCCGTCGGTGGTGTTGATCGTGTTGGCGAAGGCGAGTTCGGTCGTGGTGGTCGCGTCAGTGAACTGGAAGCCCACCTCCACGCCGACGCGCACCTCGTTCTTCTGCCCCTCGTTGACCACCACCTCGCGCTCGGCGTAGACCACCTCGTGCAGCGGCTCGCGGTTGCGGTTGAGGTAGCGCACAAACGAGCGCACCCCGCCCTCAAAGTAGAACGTCATCGCGCGCGGGAATGGCTTGACGCGCTCGTCGATCAGTTGGATGATCACGCCGCGCGTGACGAAGGCCATCTCGCGGAAGCGCTGCATCAACGTCTGGTAGCTGAACTCCGTCTCCTGCATGATGGTCGCGTCGGGCAGGAAGGTGGTGCGCGTGCCCGTGCCCTCGTCCTTGCTCAGCTTGCGGATTTTCTTCACCTCGGCGACCGGCCGGCCCTTCTCGTAGCGCTGCTCCCACAGGAAGCCATCGCGCCTGACCTGCACGATCATCCCCGCCGAGAGCGCGTTGACCGCGCTCACACCCACGCCGTGCAGCCCGCCCGAAATCTTGTAGCCGGTCCGGTCGAACTTGCCGCCGGCGTGCAACGTGGTCATCACCAGTTCCAGCGTCGAGATTTTCTCCTGCGGGTGAATCCCCACCGGGATGCCCGCGCCGTTGTCCTCGACCGTGGCCGCGCCGTTTTCGTGCAGCGTCACAGTGATGTGGTCGCAGCGCCCGGCGAGCGCCTCGTCGATGGAGTTGTCCACCACCTCGTACACCAGGTGGTGCAGCGCGCGCGCGTCGGTGCCGCCCACGTACATGCCGGGTCGCAGGCGCACCGGCTCCAGGCCCTTGAGCGCCTGGATGGAACTTTCGTCGTAGCGGGTCGGTTCAACTTTTTCGGCCACGATTGCCTCCAACACCCATAGCTTTCTCGTATTTGTTTGCCCTGACCAGAACCTCACCCCTGATCCCCTCTCCATGAATGGAGAGGGAACTTAATCGCGCGCTTAAACCCCCTCTCCAATTAGGGAGAGTACCGGGGGTATAGTCCGGCGTAGCCGGGGTGAGGTACTTACACGCGCTTACTCTCCGCCAGGTACGCAAAGAATTCCTGATAATGGCGGTAGCGGTCTTGATAGTAGACCAACGACGCCAGAAACAGCGCCGTCGCCGTGAAAGCGTGCAGCGCCAGCCCGACGACCATCAGCCACGAGCCTGGCTCCGGCAGCCGGAAGATCACGCCCGTGCCGGCGTAGATCAGCCCGATCAGCAGCAGAAACCAGGTCACGCTCGCCATGTTCAACTGCACCACGCGCGCGCTCTCGCCCATCGCCGTGAACAGGCCCCGGTCCCGTAGCAGCATCGTGTGCGCGGCGAAGAGCAGGAACACCAGCACCCACAAGCCCACGCTCAGCCCCACCGTGAGCACCAGGAACGCCAGCAGCGGGCTGAGCATCCCCAGGAACGACGCCGCGCACAGGAACGGGGTCGCTACGGCCAGCAGCGCCGAGAGCATGATGAGCGCCAGCGCCGCCAGGTTGGCCCACAGGCGCGGCAGCGCGCGCACCACCTCCCGCGCGCGCGGCGACCCGTAGCGCACCTGGTTCGCCAGCAACCCCAGGTACGCCGCGCCGAGCAGCAGCCCCGCCAGCGCCAGCGCGCTCATCACGAGCAGCGCCGCCCAGATGCTCCCCAACTCCCACACCGGCGGCGCGACCCCTTCCGGCGTCGCCTCCGGTGAGAGGCGACCGAGCAGGCTGGGGACGCCCAGCGGCCCGGTGACCAGCATCGACAGCGCGTTGAAGTGCGCCGCCAGGTAGTCGAGCGCGCCCCGAAGCTCGCCCACCGCCTGCGCGACCGCCGGCGTCTCCGGGTTTTGCGACGCCATCACGGAGACGAGGTCGTCTACCATCGGCGCGGCAAACGCGCGGATCGACAGGCGCGGCCCGATCCACAGCAGCACGTCCAGGATGAGCGGCGGGACCAGCAGGACGGGCCGGCCCGCGAGCGTCTCGAAGCCCATCCGCAGCGAGTCGATCACGCCGGTCGGGGGCTTCGGCAGGGTTGGGCGCATAGGCACAGGCCAAACATGTAACGCGGGCGCGCGCCGCGCCCGACGTGATGCAAACAACGCCTGTAATTATATCTTAGTACGTTTGTTCGAGCAACTATTGGGCGCGCGAGGGTGGAGAAGTATCGAGCGAGGCGAAGTACTCCTGTAACAGCCGGTGCAAGAAGATATACCCCCCGCCGATCTTGCGAAGCAGGATGCGCTTGTGGCAGTAGTCGAGGAAGCGGGCGTAGTTAAAGGGCATGTAACCGACACGCCAGAGGATGAGGCGGAGAGTAAGGTGTTGAATGACAGCGATACCGCCATACATCATAGAGAAACCGAACCCGAAAACCGTCCCAACAGCTATCCCAATGACCATAATCGTCATCAAAGGATTGGCAAACTCGATTAATGTCATAAAGAAAGCTTTTAGTATAACGTCAAGTGGCAGCGTCTTTACCTCCTCCAGCGATGCGAAAATCAAACCAAAATACAATATGGCACCAAGCAAGACAACTAAACCGCCGATTATCCCCCCGGCTAACGTGACACGAATCGCGCTCCAGGCTGACCGCCAAACTCCTTGATTGGGTTTCACCCTTTTTGAGTCTGCTAACTCGCCGCCTGCCAATCCACCAGATACAAACCCGACCGCTCCCATCACTATCAAACCGGATAGTGTTACAAGGATGACCAGCACAGCAAGATTCAAGGGAGGATTCGGTGTGTGCGAATAGGCCAGTGCTCCAATCATCCCAGGAAGTAGCCCCATTAACAGAGAGGGAATCAGTCCTTTCACAGCTTTTGACCATGACCAACTTAAGGTCTCGATGATTTCGATCTTGCCTCGACTTGGGTGCAGACCAAGAGCCTCTAGCATAGCAAAGCCAAGGACTCCGACCATGAATCCAGCGTTCAACGCGAAAATCGGACCAAACATCGGTTCTGAAGCCAACATGACAACCAGACCGGAGACTATACCCCCGGCCAGTGAAGCAAGTAATCTGAAAAATCGCCCACCAGTCGGTCCAATTAAATACGCAAAGAGGAGCGCGACAAGCACAGGAAAGATTGATAAGAATGGTCCACAAGTCAGCGTACTGGTCGTCACGCCGAGCACCTCACTATGTACTGGTTTGCCAGACGACAGTTCACTATCTACTACGAGGAGCTTTCCATAAAGGGCAAAAAACAACCCCACAACCAATCCAACGCCAATAGCATACAACCATCGATGCCTGCGTGTTGGCAACCAAGTGGGCTGTATGCGTTCTATGAAGAACACTGTCTGCCCATACTGCAACATCATACGGGCCAACCACACCAGCCAATGAATGGTTGCTTCTCGCGTGTATCGTGGGGCAGGTTCCTGCTTTTCAAGCATTTGCTCGACGTAAGCATCAAATAGGTGTTTACGCCAGGCTCCGCGTAATTCAAGCGCCTGCAATTTTTCAGCGGGCACGGAGATCATGGTACCAAGCACCAGAGGTGATCTGGCTGATTCTCTGAGCGACGAGTCTCTTTGCAACAAAGCTCGTAGGGGCGCAGCCTGGTCGCCGAGGTCTGCGAGATAGGTGTCAACTTGCTTATATGTAAGGCGCTTTAAAACAACAGCACCGTGGAGGCGAAGTTGCCTGGCCTTTTCATATTCAGCAGTGCGACTGCATACCACTACACTTACAATCGCCTCAGAATCCTCATCCGGCAAGAAGCGGTTGATCGCCTCTACGCACGCATCGCGGGCTGCCACGCTCACCTCGTCCAGCCCATCGAGGAGCAACAGCAGTTCGCCTTTATCCACCCACACCTTGCCCAGCTTGCGGGGGACCTGGTACTTGAAGCTCAGTTCATCCACCAGCCATTCAGCAAATGGTTTGCGCTCCCCGGCCCACGATGAAAGATTCAGAACCACCGGCATCGGCTGGCTCTCGTCCGCCTCGGCGCGGTCGATTAGGTCGCGCGCCAGTTCGAGCAGCGTAGTGGTCTTCCCCGACCCTGGCGCGCCGAGGATCAGCAGCTTGCCGCCCATCTTGTCAAACATGTCGATGATGCGGGTGCCAGGTTCAAGTTTCCGATCAGGCCGATCTCGCCGGTGCAGTTCCATGTTCAAGGGGTGCTCGACCGCTTTGGCCTTCTCCTCCATGCTGAGTGGGATCGAGGCCGCACCGTGCAACGAGTTCTCTAGCATCTCCTTGATCCAGAACTCCCGCACGCGCTCCAACATGCTTGCGCGGTTACGGCGCTCCTGCCGGGAAAGTGGGCGCTCAAGATTGTAGGTAATTTTGTCGCCGGCGATCTTATCGCCGACGACTTGATCGCCCGCGACGTAATCGCCGCGCGGCTGCGTCACGTGCTCTGGGGAACGGTTCGGGGCGTCGCTCATGGCATGGCCGGGCAGTCAAGCGCTCCTGCCATTTCATTGTAGGGGAATCGGCGGCAAAAAGAAACCCCTCTGCCACGAGGCGACACGGCGGGGAGGGTTCTTCTGAGGACGCGCCTGGACCTCAGG
>DAOTXU010000391.1:0-9737 GCA_034435135.1 Anaerolineae bacterium
CATCCGGTTTACGTGTCCTTTCTGTAGAACAGAAGTGATTCAAGCTTTTGAGCCAACGACCGCGGTGCGTGTGGCGCTTGTCGTGTTGGCGGACACCTCACCCCCGTCCCCCTCTCCCGGCTACGCCGGACTATAGCCGCAAGCGGAGAGGGGGTGTCGAGCCGCAGGCGAGACGGGGGTGAGGGAGAGAAAGGCCTTAGCACGGCCAGCTGTTGGTGAAAGTTTGAATCAGTTCAGCGTTATTCGTGGTTAAGAGCCTATCCGAAGAATCCCAGACAGGGAGCTTAAGCCCCCTGTCCGAGGCGACAGGAGTGGCTTTTCGGATAGGTTCTGAGCATCCCTTATGACCAAGCCCACGCCCACCTTCTACCTGCTGCACGGTGAGGACGGCCTCACGCGAAGCGAAGAGGTTGCCCGATTGCGCGCGCGCTTCGCCGCCGGGGCCGATCCCACCACCGCCGAGATGAACACCACCCTGTTGGACGGCGCGGAGGCCACCCTCGCCGAGGTGCAGGGCGCGTGCGATGCGCTCCCCTTTTTTGCGGAGCGGCGGCTGGTCATCGTCGAGGGGATGCTCGCCAACGCCAACCGCGACCTGGTCAAGGCCCTGGCCGATTACCTGCCCACCCTGCCCGACTGGGCGCGGCTGGCGCTGGTCGAACACAAGCGCCTGCCGGACAACCACCCCATCGTCAAACTGGCGCGCGCGCATGAGCGCGGCTACGAGAGAACCTTCGACCTGCCCTCCAACGCGCTGAATTGGATTCGCAAGCGCGCGCCCCAGCACGGCGCGGACATCACCCCGCAGGCCGCCGCCGCGCTCGCCGAACTGGTCGGCGACGACCTGTACGCCGCCGATAACGAGCTGTTCAAGCTGGCGACCTATACCGCCGGCGCGCGCCCCATCGATGTAGACGACGTGGCGCTGCTCACCCCCTACGTGCCCGAAGCCAACATCTTCGAGATGGTAGACGCGGTGGTGCGCGGCGACGCGCCGGGCGCGCTGAGCCGGATGCATCGCCTGGCAGAAGAGAGCGACCCGCTGGGGCTGCTGGGCATGATTGTGCGCCAGTTCCGGCTGCTCATCCTGACCAAGACTTACCTCGAAGCCGGGCACTCGCCCGATGGCCTGGCGGAGGCCATCGCCGTGCACCCTTACGCGGCCAAGAAGCTGCCCGCGCAGGCGCGCGGTTTTTCAATGGACGAGCTAGAAGAAATCTACCGCCGGCTGCTCGACTACGATGTGCAGATCAAGACCGGTCGCCTCAAGCCCGATCTGGCGCTCGACCTGCTGGTTTCGGCGCTGACGGCCTGAGGCGCGCCGCCCGGATTCGCACCCATCCGCAAAGTAGTGTAATCTCCTCACCAATGCACGCCGCGAGACGACATCAGGCTGATCCATGAGAGACGAATTCCCCGGCGTTGAGCGCGACTTCCACACCCGTCTTCCCCTGGGCACCGCCAGGGCGTTTCACATCCGCGCGCTCATCCACCAGGAGTACGAGTCGCCGTCGGTTGACTTTCCCACATGGGCGCTGACGCGGATCCACTGGCGGGGTGATGAGACCGTACTTGAAGCAGGCTGCGGAACGGGCGCGTACCTGGATGCGCTGCGCAGCTGCGCTCTTAACGGCTTCCGGGTCGCCGGCGACCTCTCGCTGCGCATGGTGTGCGAGATGGGCGAACGCGACCAGCTACGCGCGCCTCTCCCGCCCCTGGTCACGATGGACGTGCAGACGCTGCCTTTCCCCGACCACACTTTCGATGTGGCGCTTGCCGGCCACATTCTCGGCTACATGCCGAATCCAGACCGCGCGTTGGCCGAGATTCACCGCGTGTTGCGCCCCACCGGGGTGCTCCTGGCCGCCGCCAACAGTCGCGCACACACGGCTGAACTCGATGTGCTCTACCGCCGCGCCTGCACGCTCCTGGGCGTCCCCGACCCTGGCCCGGACGCGCACGCCTTCAACCTGGAAAACGGCGCGTTGCTCCTGGCGCGGCGCTTTATCGCGGTCGCCCGGTACGACGCGCCCTCGGTGCTGATCTTCCCAGATGTGGCGACAGCGATGACCTATGTGCAAAGCCTGCGCCCGGTCCAGGAGCCATACCTGCCGCCTGAGATCACCTGGGACGTACTTATGGAGGTCATGGCAGCGCTCCTGAAACAGGTCATCGGCCACTTTGGCGCGCTGGTGGTCAACAAGCTGTCAGGGGTGTTCGCTGCTACCGACGAGGGCGACTTCGCCGCGCCGTTTCTGCGACAGCTGACCACCTCCACACGTTGGATTAGTTAATGCTTTTTCAATCTTGTGAAAGCGCCAATTGCACGGTAGCAGGGAGTTCACTATAATACTTTTAAGCATTCTTTAGAGATGTGGACAAGAATACGCCCCTGTTGAGGCGAATGCATGGTGGAACCGGTTGATACCCAAAAATTCCCAGGCCGCCAGCCGGCAAGCGGGCCTGAAGGTACACTCAAACCCAACACCGTCCTCCAGAACCGGTACCGCATCGTCGGCGTGCTCGGTGTAGGCGGGATGGGGTCAGTTTACCAGGCGCGCGACCTGCGGTTCCCGAACGTTACCCGCCTTGTCGCGGTCAAGGAGATGCTCAACGTCTCCGTGGACCCTTCCATCCGCGACCTGACGCTGCGGAACTTCGAGCGCGAGGCCAACGTCCTGGCCTCGCTCAGCCACCCGGCGGTGCCCAAGATTTACGACTACTTCGACGTGCAAGAGCGGGTGTACCTGGTGATGGAATACATCAAGGGGAAAGACCTGGAAGCGATCATCAGCGGCACACCCGACTTCATCAAGGTCGATCTGGTGCACAAGTGGGCGATTGACCTGTGCGACGTGCTGGACTACCTGCACCGCCAGCCTTTCGTCTTCCGCGATGTCAAGCCTTCCAACATCATGATCGATCAACACCGCAATGTGCGCCTGATCGACTTTGGCATCGCCAAGACCTTCCAGGAAGGCCAAAAGGGCACCATGATCGGCACCGAGGGCTATTCGCCGCCGGAACAGTACAAGGGCGTCGCCTCCCCTGGCGGCGATATCTACGCGCTGGGCGCTACGCTGCACCACATCCTCACCCGGCGCGACCCACGCCTGGAGCCGCCCTTCTCCTTCGCCGAACGCCCGATCCGCGACTATAATCCCAATGTGTCACCTGAATTTGAAGCCGTCGTCATGCGCGCCCTGGCATATGAGCCGGACGAACGCTACGAATCCGCCGCTGCGATGAAAACTGCGCTGGAGCAGCTCCGCCCCGTCTTCGGGAGCAACGAGCGTTCGGCCCGCCCTGAAGGCCCACCGCTCACCGGCGAAGTGTTCAAACCCGCCACGTCCTTTTTCCCCGCCAGCGGCGAAGTGTTCCCGATCTGGAAATTCCGCTGCGAGGACGAAATCACCTCCTCGCCTGGTGTGGCGAACGGGTTTGTCTACATCGGTTGCTATGACAACGGCCTGTACTGCCTCAACGCGAACGACGGGTCTTTCAACTGGCGCTACGCCACCGACGGCAGCATCGCCTCGTCACCGGCCATTGACGAGGACATTGTTTACTTCGGCTCCGCCGACCACAACGTGTACGCCATTAACGCGCGCACGGGGCGCATTGTCTGGACCTTCCCAACGCAGGGGAAGGTCTACTCCTCGCCGCGCGTCGCGCTGGGGCACGTCTTTATCGGTTCGGACGATACGTATCTCTACGCCATCAAGGCCATCAACGGGCGTCAGGCCTGGCGCGCGCCAGCCACCGGCCCGGTGCGCTCCACCCCCGCTGTCACCGATGAGCGGGTCTACTTCGGCTGCGAGAGCGGCGATTTCTTCGCCACCGATCTGGCCGGCGTGACCAAGTGGCGCTTCAAGGCCAAGCGCGCCGTCACCTCCTCCCCATTCGTGTACGAGAAGATTGTCTTCTTTGGTTCGCTAGACTGGCATGTCTACGCCCTGGACGCCGAAACCGGCTGGAGCGTGTGGCGTTTCCGCGCCGGCAAACCGGTCGTCTCGTCGCCGATCGTGGACGACAAGAATGTCTACGTCGGGTCAGCCGACGGCAACATGTACGCGCTGGACCTTCTGGTTGGCCGTGACCGATGGAAATTCCAGTCCGAGGGTCAGATCGTGGGTCGGCCCGCGCTGCACGAGAATGCGCTCTACTTCGGCAGCACCGACGGCTATGTCTACAGCATTGACACGAAGAATGGGCAGCTCCGCTGGAAGTTTAAGACCGGCGGTCCGGTCGTCTCCTCGCCCTGTGTCCACGAGGGCATGGTCTACGTGGGTTCTCTCGACCACCACGTCTACGCGCTCACAGCGTAGCGTCACGCGGAGTAGGTGGATGGACTTTCTGCGGCGCCTGTTCAACCGTACCCCGGCTTCCACGCCGACGGCTACGCTCACATCGCGCGCTGTCCAGCACCTCCGGTACGGGCAGATCAGCGACGTTGGCCGCGCGAGAGAGACTAACCAGGACGCCTGCCTGGCGCTGGTCTCGTGCGAAGGAGGCCCGAACCCGCCGCCGGATTTCGGCCTCTTTATCGTCGCCGACGGGATGGGGGGGCACGAGCATGGCGAGAAAGCCTCAAGCCTGACCGCGCGCATCATCGCCGAGCACATCGCCGATTACACCTATCTCTCCCCGTTGACCCCAAACGGCCATGGTGACGATGGGACGCTTCGCCAAGCCCTCGCCGACGCGATCCGGGCCGCCAACGCCGCTGTGTCCGAACACGTGCCGAACGGCGGCACCACCCTCATCGTGGTCGCCGTCTGCGGCAACCGGGCCTACATCACCCACGTGGGCGACAGCCGCGCGTACCTCATCACCGATACGAACATCGAACAACTCACCCGCGACCACTCGCTCGTCCAACGCCTGATCGAACTGGACCAACTCACCCCAGAACAGGCCGCCCAACATCCGCACCGCAACATGCTTTACCGGGCCGTCGGGCAGTCCGACTACATCGAACTCGACACCATCAGCGTGGATGTGCCGCCGGCGGCGAGTCTTTTGCTGTGTTCTGATGGGCTATGGTCGGTGGTGCCCGAAATGACCATCGCGGAGATTGTCGCCGCCGCGCCCACGCCACAACTTGCGTGTGAGCAACTCGTTGCCGCTGCCAACGCCAACGGCGGGCCAGATAACATCACTGCCGTGCTCATACAATTGCCGGGATAAGGATAGGCGGTCGTAGCGAGCATGACTAAAATCACTCAGGACTTGTACGCCATACTTGGCCTGCCGCCGGACGCTTCGCCTGAAGACGTGAAGCAAGCCTACCGGGGCGCGGCGCATCGCTTTCACCCCGATGCGAACGCCAACCCTGGGGCTGCGATCCAATTCCGCGATATCGCCGCCGCCTACGAAATCCTCATCAACCCCACCAAGCGCATTGACTATGACATCCAGCGGCGCAGCGCCGACCTCACGCCGCCTTACTTCACGCTGCGCGTCACGCCCAGCAAGCGCGTCATCAATACGCTGAGCGAACCCCAGGTCATCTACCTGCTGACCGAGATCCTCCCCGAACGCCAGCACGCCCGCGACCGCGAAGCGCCGCTCAACCTCACCCTGGTCATCGACCGCTCTACTTCCATGCGCGGCGCGCGCCTCGATCAAGTGAAGGCGGCGGCGCACCAGATTATCGACAACCTCACTGCCGATGACATTATTTCGCTCGTCTCATTCTCCGACCGGGCGGAAGTCGTCGTCGCGGCCAGCCCGGTCCGCGAAAGCGAGCGTGTGACCCTCAAGGCGATGGTCAGCACGATGCAGGCCAGCGGCGGCACCGAAATCTTGCAAGGCCTCATCCACGGCCTGGCCGAACTGCACCGCAACCTGGACCGCAAATACGTCAACCACCTCATCTTGCTCACCGATGGCCGCACCTACGGCGACGAAGAGGACTGCATCCTCCTGGCCGAAACTGCCTCCCTCGACGGCATCGCCATCTCCGGCATGGGCATTGGCGAGGAGTGGAACGATGTCTTTCTCGATCAGCTCGCCTCGCGCACCGGCGGCGCATCGGCTTACATCAACTCGCCCGGCGCCGTGAGCCGCTTCCTGAAAGAACGGGTGCGCGCGCTGGGCCGGAGCTACGCCGAGCGGATGCGCATCTCGGTGGCGCCAGACCCCGACGTGACGCTGGAATCGGCCTTCAAGCTCACGCCGCACCCTATGCCGCTGCCGGCTGACCTGCAACCGATCCCGCTGGGCAACCTGGAAGCCAACCACCCTGCGTCCGTGCTGCTCCAGCTTCAGTTGCCCGCACTCAGCAAGACCGGCTTTCGTTCGCTGGTCCGCCTGGATGTGACGGGCGACATCATGCTCGCGGGGCACGAGGGCTATAAGGTGATCTCGGACATTTCGGTCGAAGTGGCCCAGGGTGCGCCCCCTGAAGAACCTCCGCTCGCCATTCTGGACGCGCTCGGCAAGCTGACGCTTTACCGGATGCAGGAAAAAGCCGAGGAAGCAATCCGGCGCGGCGACGTAGCCGAAGCCACGCGCAGCCTGGAAAATCTCGCCACCCGGCTCCTAGCGGCCGGCCAGGACGAATTGGCCCACCAGGCCATGGCCGAGGCGCGCCGCGTCGCCCATACCCATGCCCTCTCCGAAGAGGGTCATAAGGCGCTCAAATATGGCACGCGCTCTTTGTTGCTATCACCGCCAAAGGATTCGTGAGAGTAACCCGCGATGATTACCTGTCATTACTGTGCATACGAAAACCTAGAGGGCACCCTCTTCTGCGAACGTTGCGGCCAGAGCCTGTACGCGGAGGTCGGCGGCACCGTCTCCACCAAGCAACTGGACAACCCGCCTGACGAACTGGGCACCAAGCCCACATGGGGCACCGCACGCTTTGACCGTCAATCGTCCATCATTGTGCATATCCGCGATGCGCCCGAACCGATCCTGCTCCAGCCGGCGCAAGAGACCGTCCTGGGCCGTCTGGACCCAGCGAGCGGCACCGCACCTGACCTGGACCTCACACCCTACGGCGCGCTCGAAAAGGGCGTCTCGCGGATGCACGCCGCGATCCGGCGCGGCGAGGACACGCTCACCCTGGTCGATCTCGGCAGCGTCAACGGCACGCATCTCAACGGCCAACGCCTCATCCCCAACCAACCGCGCGTGCTCCGCGACGGCGACGAGATTCGCCTGGGCAAACTCGTGGTCCATATTTACTTTAAGTAGCGCGATGAGCTGATTTTGGAGGCTGGAACAGCGTATGGCCCATACCATTTACGTCCATCTCACCGATAACGAGCCGGTGCTGATCGATGTCGAGAAGCTTCCCAACCCTACCGACACTTGCATCGTCGGCATGAACCCGCGTCTGCGCGACGGCAAAGAAGCGGCTTTTGTCCTTGCCGAAGTCACCACCGTCATCTTCCCCTGGCATCGCATCAGCTTCATTGAGGTGATGCCCACCGGTGAAGAGGAAGAGATTGTCACCTTTGTGCGCGATTGACCCAACCACCCTGCCATGACCGTGAAACCGCCCCAACCCGGACCCAAAGAGCGCAAGCGCGTCCTGATCGTTGACGACGAGCCGCGTATGATCGGCTTTATCCGCATGAATCTGGAACTGGAAGGCTTTCAGGTGTTCGAGGCGCGCAACGGCATCGAAGCGCTCAACGGCGTGCGCACCCAACTGCCCGACGTGGTGCTCCTTGACGTGATGATGCCGCAGATGGATGGCTTCGAGACGCTGCGCCTGCTGCGCGAGTTTTCGACCGTGCCGGTCATCATGCTCACCGCCAAGAGCGAAGAGGACGACATCGTGTACGGGTTGGAACTGGGCGCGGACGACTATGTGACCAAGCCCTTTGGCCCGCGCGAACTGTCCAGCCGGGTGCGCGCCGTGCTGCGCCGCGCCGAGACGCCCTCCGCCGCGCCCGACCAGGCCATCCTCAAGATCGACGACCGCCTCAGCGTCGATTTTAACCGCCGCGAGGTCATCGTCAACGGCGAACACATCAAGCTTCGCCCCACCGAATACCGCCTGCTCTACCACCTGATCGAAAACGCCGGCTGGACCGTGACCCACGAACAACTGCTGGCGAAAGTGTGGGGCTACGAGTACCGCGACGAGACCCACTACGTGCGCCTGTACGTCAACTACCTGCGTGAGAAGATCGAGGAAGACCCCGCCAACCCCAAGTACATCCTCACCGAGCGCGGCGTCGGCTACCGCTTCGCCGATTTCCGCAAAAAGGACAGCGCTGGTTGACGCTCTGGCCCCCATTCGATAGAATACCAAGCGGGTGGCTCAAGGCCCCCGCTTTCTTTGTCTATGCGAGGTGGTAAGCTATGTCTGAGCAGAAACCTTCACCTGTCGAGCTTAACGCGCAACACCTGGACTCGGTCCAGGTCGAATCCGCCGTCCTCAACCAGAGTTCGGCCCAGCGCGTGGACGCCGGCTCGCTGATCGCCTACACCAGCCCCATCGGGGCGGCGCAAACCGAGACCCTCTCGATGGAGGGTTCCGCCGCCGGGACGCTTCAGACCGAAAAGGCTGACCTCCGCCAGAGCCTCGTGGGTGGGGCGCTCGCCGACGATGTTTCCATGCATCTCGTCGGCGCAGGCGCCGTGCTCGCCCGCAACAAAGTCCAGATGGTCATGACGGCGGCGCAACTGATCGCCAGCGGCGGCGACGCGCAGATTGCGAACAGCGTGTCAGGCATGACGTTGGTCGGCGGCAGCGCTAAGGTCAGCAACACGTATAGTGTGTTCCTGATCGCCGGCGGCAAGATCGAGGCCGAGGGCCAGATACGAACAGTCTTCGACCCGGAGAGCGCGCGCAATTTCGGCCTGGCGTTCGGGGCGGTCGTGGGGCTGTTCTGGCTGCTGCGCGCGCTGCTCAGGCGCTAATCACCTTATCAAGATCACATCTCAGGAGAACCTTAAATGGCTGACAACATCCAACTGGACGCACGCAAACGCAACGTGACCGGCAAGCAGGTCAGGCAACTGAGGCGTGAAGGCTTCGTCCCTGCCGTGCTTTACGGCCCCGACCGGGAGCCGGTGAGTCTGGAAGTCGAAGCGCACATGCTCGCCTACACGCTTGCCGAAGCGGGCGGCTCGGCGATTATCGACATCAACATTGGCGGCGAGGCGCACCCGGCCATCGTCCGCAACGTACAGCGCGACTTTATTCGCGGCGACCTGCTGCACGTGGACTTCTACGCGGTCTCGATGGACCGCCCAATTACCGCCGACGTGCCGCTGGAGTTCGTCAACGAGCCGGCACTGGTCAAAGCCGGCGACGCCGTCCTCGTCACCGGCGCGACCACCGTTGAGGTGGAATGCCTGCCCGCCGACCTGCCCCACTCCCTCCAGGTTGACCTCTCCGCCCTGGTGGATTTCGACTCCCTCATCAGCGCGCGCGACCTGGTCGCACCGAGCGGCGTCGCCATCCTCACCGACCCTGACGAGATGATCGCCACGCTCACGCATGTGGCGGTGGAGGCTGAGGAAGAAGCGGTTGTCGAGATGGACGCCGAGGCCGTCGAGGTCATCCGCAAGGGCAAGGAAGAGGTGGAGGAAGAGGAGGAGTAATCCTCACGTTCTTCCACTAATGGCCTTGTCTGGGTAGGGGCACAGCGCACTATGCCCCATTTTTTAGTGAACTGATTCAAACTTACGCCAACCGGTGGCCGTGCTAAGGCCTTTCTCTACCTCACCCCCGTCTCGCCTGCGGCTCGACACACCCTCTCCGCAAG
>DAOTXU010000392.1:0-4817 GCA_034435135.1 Anaerolineae bacterium
ACAAAAGCCGCCCTGGGCCTGGTCAGCGCGGGCGGCTGAAGCGGAGCGCGCGATCTTCCGCGATCTGCGCGCCATTATAGCACGTCTTGTGTAGACTGCGAGGCGCGATGTCTGCAACCACGCTGGTCAAGTCCACCCATAAAGCTCTCAACGATTACTACGCCCGCCGCCAGGTCCTCGACGCCCAGAGCGTCACCCACGAGTTGGGCGTCCGCGATGCATTTCAGAACCTGCTTGCCGACACTGCCCGCGTGCGCAACTGGATTCTCATCGCCGAGCAGAGCCTCAAGGTCAGCGGGCGCACGATCCGGCCCGACGGCACGCTCCGCGACCAGTGGCAGCTTCCGCACGGCTACTGGGAAGCCAAAGACACGCACGACGACCTGGATGTCGAAATCCGCCACAAGATCGACCGGGGCTATCCCCTCAGCAACACCATCTTTGAGGACACACGCTGGGCGGTGCTGTACCAGGCCGGGCGCGAGGTGCTGCGCGCCGACCTGGCGCGGCGCGAGCAGCTTGTCGATCTGCTCAACGCCTTCTACAGCTACACTGCGCCGAACATCGCCGGGTTCGAGGAGGCGGTCGCCCAGTTTCAGGAGCGCATCCCCGACCTGGCGCGCGGCCTGGTCGAGCGCATCGAGGAGGCGCACCGGAGCAACCGCCGCTTTCAAGACGCTTTCGCCAGCTTCTACGAGCTGTGCAAGGGGTCGCTCAACCCCAACCTGAGCCGCCAGGCGGTGGACGAGATGCTGGTGCAGCACCTGCTCACTGAGCGGTTGATGCGCACCGTGTTCGACAACCCGGACTTCGTGCAGCGCAATGTGATCGCCGTCGAGATCGAGAAGGTGATCGCCGCGCTGACCGGGCCGTACTTCAACCGGCGCGAGTTCCTGGGCGCGCTGGACCGCTTCTACGACGCAATCGAGGCCGCCGCGCGCGAGTTGCGCGACTTCAGCGAGAAGCAGGGCTTCCTCAACGCGGTGTACGAGCGTTTCTTCCAGGGCTACTCGGTGAAGGTGGCCGACACGCACGGGATCGTGTACACGCCGCAGGAGATCGTGGACTTCATGTGGGCGGCGGTTGAGGAGGCGCTGCGCGAGGAGTTCGGGCTGGGATTGGGCGACCCCGGCGTGGTGATCCTCGACCCGTGCACGGGGACGGGCAACTTCATCGTGAACGCGATGCGCCGCCTCCCGGCGCGCGACCTGCCGCGCATGTACCGCGAGCAGCTTTTCGCCAACGAGGTGATGCTGCTGCCGTACTACATCGCGGCGCTGAACATCGAGCACGCCTACTATGAGCTGACCGGGGAGTACGAGCCGTTCGACGGGCTGTGCTTCGTGGACACGCTCGACCTGGCCGAGGGCGCGCAGTTGCGCATGTTCGTGGAGGCCAACACCGAGCGCGTGGAGCGCGAGAAGCAGGCGCCGATCACGGTCATCATCGGCAACCCACCGTACAACGCCTGGCAGCTCAACGAGAACGACAACAACAAGAACCGGGTCTACAAAGTGATCGATGCTCGCGTGAGCGAAACCTACGCCCGCGACTCGGCGGCCACCAACAAGAACGCGCTTTCGGACATGTATGTGAAGTTCTTCCGGTGGGCGACGGACCGCCTGGGCGACCGGGACGGAATCGTGTGCTTCGTGAGCAACAACAGCTTTGTGGACCAGATCGCCTTTGACGGGATGCGGAAACACCTGCTCAAGGACTTCACGCGGGTTTACCACGTGGATTTGCACGGCAACGTGCGCCTGAACCCGAAGTTGAGCGGCACGACGCACAATGTGTTCGGAATCCAGGTCGGCGTGGGGATCACAGTCGCGGTGCGGTCATCTCGGCACGCTGAACATCGATTGTTGTACTATCGCGTGCCTGAATTCTGGCGCAAAGAGGATAAGCTCAGGTGGTTAACCGCTCCCAGCCTCCTTTCTGATGAGACCTCATCCCCCGGCCCCCTCTTCTATCAAGGGGGGGAGCAGATGGCTGAAAAGCCCGCCCTGCGCGCGACGAGGTGGGATTGGAGCGAGGCAACGCCAGCCAACACCTGCGCTGAGTTGTGGGAAAAGCTCAAGCCAATAGCGCGGCAGATGCGCCGCGAGCCGACCCTGGCAGAAAACCGTCTCTGGCAGCGGCTGCGCAGCAAACAAGTATTAGGCTACAAGTTTCGACGCCAACACGCGATTGATCGGTTCATCGTGGACTTCTTCTGTCCTGAGGCGCGGTTAATCATCGAAGTGGATGGGCCGATCCATGAGTACACGCCGGAAGAGGATGCTATACGCCAGGAATTCCTGGAAAGTCAGGGGCTGCGGGTGCTGCGTTTCAGTAACGATGAGGTTTTAGGATCGACCGATGCGGTGGTTGAGCGCATAGCGGAGGGTTTGACCTCACCCCTAAATCCCCTCTCCATAAATGGAGAGGGGACTTTCCAGACCTCTGACTCCCCTGCGGTCCGTGGGGATCAGAGCCGGAGCGCAACTACAAATGGAGAGGGGACTTTCCAAACCTCTGACTCCCCCTCTCCATTTATGGAGAGGGGGTCGGGGGGTGAGGTCAAATTGCACCCATTACACACCGTACCCTGGCGCACGTTGACGCCCGATACCCGGCACACGTGGCTGATACCTGAACACGCCGACGAGTTCGCTGCATTCCTACCATTGGGCAGCAAAGAGACAAAGGGCGAGGTAAGCGCGCAAACCATCTTCCGGCTGTTCTCGAATGGTGTGAAGACCAACCGGGATGCTGTGGTTTATGACTTCGACCGCGCAGCCCTCGTTGAGCGGGTGAAGCAGTTCATCGAGGACTACAACGCCGAAGTCTTCCGCTACGAGCGCGCTGGCAGGCCAGAAGACGTTGACAACTTCGTGCGGTACGACAGGATCAAGTGGAGCCGCGACCTAAAACAAGACTTGCAGCGCGGCAACTATGCCGAGTTCGATGAGGCCAAGATTCGGGCAGGCCTCTATCGCCCCTTCTGCAAGCAGCACTTGTTCTTTGACCGCATCCTCAACGAAGAGGTTTACGTTTTCCCACACATCTTTCCGACGTTCGATACTGAGCGAGAGAACGCCATGATCTGGGTCAAAGTCGGCGCAGACTGGCCCATGTTCGCACTGGCGTCCAACTGCCTTGTTGACATCTTGCCCCAAGGCGGCTCGCAATGCTTCCCCTTCTACACCTACGACGAGGACGGCACGAACCGCCGCGAGAACATCACCGACTGGGCGCTGGCGCAGTTCCGCGCGCACTACGGCGACGACGCCATCGGCAGGTGGGACATCTTCTACTCCGTCTACGGGCTGCTGCACCACCCCGGCTACCGCGCCAAGTACGCCGATAACCTCAAGCGCGAGCTGCCCCGCATCCCCTTCGCGCCCGACTTCTGGGCGTTCGCCCAGGCCGGCCGGGACCTCGCGCGCTGGCACCTGGAGTACGAGCAGGTCGAGCCGTGGCCGCTGGAGTGGGAGATCGCGCCCGGCGCGAAGCAGTCGAAGCTGTACCGCGTCGAGAAGATGCGGCTGAGCAAGGACAAGACGGCGCTCCAGGTCAACGCGATGCTGACGCTGCGCGGCATCCCGCCGGAGGTCTACGAGTACCGGCTCGGCAACCGGAGCGCGCTGGAGTGGGTGATCGACCAATACCGGGTGAGCGAGGACAAGCGCAGCGGGATTGTCAGCGACCCGAACCGGGCCGACGACCCGGAGTATGTCGTGCGGCTGGTGGGGCAGGTGGTGCGCGTCAGCGTGGAGACGGTGCGCATCGTCGCGGCGCTGCCGGAGGCGTTCGGGGGGTGATTGAACAAAACGCCGGTTGCCGCCACGTTGAAGGGCTGATCTATACTGTGGTCGATTGGAAATGAGGAGTGTACATCATGAGCGAGAATGTAACCCCGGACGAAGTCATTGCACTGGTGATGAGTCTGCCGCCGCTGGAGAAAATCCGGCTCATGGAGCAGCTGGCGGCATCGCTGCAACGCGACCTTGCGCCAAAGGGGAAAAAGCCCAAGCGCTCGTCGCGCGGGTTGCTGGCCGATCTTGGCCCAGCGCCATCGGCGGAAGACATCGACGAAGCGCGCCGCGAGATGTGGGCGGGCTTTCCGCGTGAGGAGTTCTTTGAATGATCAAAGCGGTCGCCGATACGCACGCGCTGATCTGGTACCTGTTTGACGACGCACGTCTCTCGGCGGCGGCGGGCGCGCTGATCGACGCCGCCGTCGAGAGCAGCGATGAGATTGGGGTGTCGGCGATTACCCCGATTGAGACGATCTACCTCGTCGAGAAAGGACGTATCCCGGCGGAAGCGCTGCGGCGCATGATCGCTGACCTGGAGTCGCCGGAGAGCGTCTTTGTCGAAATCCCGGTTGATCTGAAGGTAACCAGTGCGCTGGTGCATATCGCCCGCGCGCAGACGCCGGACATGCCCGACCGCATCGTCGCGGCGACTGCGCTCGCGCTTGGCGTGCCGGTTATCAGCCGAGACCCTGATGTACGGGTTCCGGGTATGGCGACGATCTGGTGAGGCCTTGCCGAAGGATCAGAGCGGCAGCATTCGCTTCAGTCACGTGATCCGACCCGCGCCGGCGACCCGGACGCTTTGCATATCGTGCGCCTGGTAGGGCAGGTGGTGCGCGTCAGCGTGGCGACGGTGCGCATCGTCGCGGCGCTGCCGGGGGAGTTTGGCGGGTGAGAGAGCGCACACATGCCGCTGTTGGCGCGAGGGGGCTATCTCAATGACCGAATTCCAGGACCTTGACCAGGAACTCAGCACGCTGCGCGACCTGCGCGTGCAGATGCAGCAGGCTGGGC
>DAOTXU010000393.1:0-56486 GCA_034435135.1 Anaerolineae bacterium
GGGGGGGTTGCGGCGGGGGCGCGCGCCACGCCTGCTTGCCATTGGAGCGGTCGTCGCGGGGTTGGGGTGGACCGCTTACGACTACTTCGGGCGCTACCTGCCGGCAGCCGAAACCGCGCTCGCCTTTGACGGCGCGGCGACCGCCCTGGCGGGGGAAATTAATGAGGCACTTGCGCCGGGTAGTACCCAGGGAGCTTCAAGCTCCCTGGGTGCTGAGAATGCGCGGCGCGCGATTGTGGACTGGCGCCTCTGGGACCGGTATCCGTCGGTGCGTTTCCTGACCGCCGGCAAAGAAGGCGTCGAGGTGTACGACGAGCGCCGCCCGGAGGCAACGCCCGCCGTCGCCGACGCGCCGGTGCTGCTCGCCGCGTGGCCCTACGAGGATCAGGCGCGGCTCACCCAGTTCTTGCCCACGCCCGCGCTGGTGGAGGTCGGCGTCGGCCCGGAGGCGGTATACGAATTGGAAGCCGAGCCATTTCAACTCTATGTGACCTACGACGCTGCGCCGCTGCCGGCGGATTGGGAGATCGGGGAAGCTGAGGTCGTCTTCGCGGACGGGATGGCGCTTGCGAAAGTTGAAACCAGCCGCTCACACGATATACTGCTGTTAACCCTGTACTGGCAGGCGCGCCAGAAACCGACCGCTGCGTACACGGCGCTGATCCACGTCGGCGGCGCAACGCTGGACGCGCCGCCGGGCACATGGGCCTACCCGACGAATCAGTGGCGCCCCGGCGACGTGATCGTGCAGCGCGCGGCGCATGGGTGGTCGGACCTGCTCGAAGTCGGCCTGTACGATCCGGTCACCAGCGAGCGCCTGCCGATTGTCGAGTCTCGCTGGCCGGTACAGGAGGACGCGGCGCGCATCATGATTGTGGACAAAGGGGGACGTTAACGGCTTGCGTGGATCGATGCGAGGGATTCCGATGGCAAGAGCAAACGTCCGTCATGTCGGGTTGATTATCGCCATGCTCCTGGGGCTGCTCGCCGCCAGCGCGGCGGCGCAGGACGGCAGCCTGCTCATTAACGGGAGCATGGAGGGCGGCTACAGCGCGCAGGACGGCATCCCGCAGATTCAGATGCCGAACGGCTGGCGCGCGTGGTGGAGAGAAGGCGGCGGGGCCGAGTGGGCTAACCTGCGCCCGGAGTGGAGCACCTCGTCCGCTGCGGCGGGCTACGCCGAGCGCGTGCACGGCGGCGACCGCGCCATGCGCTACTTCAAAGGGTGGGGCACCTTCACCGCCGGCGCGTACCAGACCGTGAGCGGCATCACCCCCGGCGCCAATTTGGAGTTTTCGGCGTGGGGGCAGTCGTGGTCGTGCCTGGAGTGGAATAAGTGCATGGAGGCCCGCGACGCCCTGGGGCTGCCGCCGCGTGTGTGGTCCACCAATGACCCCAGCAAAGTGCACATGAAGATCGGCATTGACCCCACCGGCGGGGCCGATGTCTTCAGCCCGAACGTCGTGTGGTCGCCGGAAGCGCCGGCGCTGGACCAGTATGTGCAGTTCCGGGTAACCGCCGTCGCCCAGGCCGACCGCGTGACCGTGTTCCTCTACGCTTCGCAGGACTACCCCGCCGAGAACCAGGACGCTTATTGGGACGACGCCTACCTGGGCGTGGCGGGCGCGGGCGGCGCGGCGCCTGGCGGGGGTGGCGGGGCGCCCGCCGCGAGCGTCGGCGTCGCGGTGATCCCGACTTACCCGCCACAAGAGGACGGGCGCATCATTCACACAGTACGCGCGGGCGAGACGCTCGGCGGCATCGCGGTGGCTTACGGCTTGGAGAGCGCCCAGGCCGTCCGTGACCTGAACAACCTGACTGGCGACATCATTTACGTGGGACAGGAGTTGCTCGTCGGCTACGTGGAAGGGGCCGGCCCGGAGGCTGAGGGCGAACCCGGCGGCGCGGCTGCCCCTGGCGGGGCGGCGGCTCCATCGGAGGCTGGCGCAGAAGCCACAGCCGCCCCCACGCCCACTGAAGAGGTCGCCCCCACGGCCGGCGAAATCTGCGTGAGCGCTTTCGAGGACAACAACCAGAACCGCGTCTTTGACGAAACGGAACGGCTGATCGGCGGCTGCGATGTCGCCATCAAGAGCAGCGAGCAGACGCTCGCCACCTATCGCACCGACGGCCTGAGTGAGCCGCGCTGCTTCACCAACCTCGAACCGGGCGACTATACCGTGGAAGCCAGCCCCCCGCGCGCCTACGGCGTCACCACCTCGGCGGCGCTGATGGTCCGCGTGCAGGCCGGCGCGGTGCAGCAGGTCGAGTTCGGCGTGGCGCGCGGCGTGACGAGCGGCGAGTCGGTGGTGGCGCAGCTACCGACGCCAGCCCCGACCCCGCTCCCCGCCGCCGAACCCCGGACCGGCAACCGCCTCCTCGATGTGCTCTCGCAGTGGATCGGCGTGATTGTGCTGGGGCTGGCCGGCGTCGTGGCGCTGATCGGCGTCGCGTGGATGCGTCTGCGCCGTTAGCGAGAGGTCCCAGGGGCGGGTAAAATGTCAATGAGCGGTTTCCTCGTGAGGCTTAAGCTCACTGTCCACAGTAGCGGACGAAAGGTTCTTTCGATGCGTAGTTGGAAGTGGCAACGGATGGCGCCGGTTCTCACCCTGGCGCTGATGGCGTTCTCAGCGGCGCTGCCGGCGGTCGCCCAGGCGAATCTGCTCAATAACGGCAGCATGGAAGGCGGCTTCACCGACCGCTTCGGCGACGGCAACGGCGTCGCGCCCAACGGCTGGGAACCCTGGTTCCTCGATACCCCCAGCGGGTGCAACAACTTCCGCCCGGTGTACACGCAGTCCGTCGCCGGCCAAGCCTACGACGGCGGCGCCGCAGCCGTGATCTATCTCAACTACCAGACCTACACCGCCGGCCTCAAGCAGAACGTGAATGTGGCGGCTGGCAGCGTCGTCCGCCTGACCGCGTATGGCCGCATCGTCTCCAGCGACGAAAAAGTGGGGGCGACGACTTCGGGTGCAAACGCCCAGGTGGAGATGAAGATCGGCATCGACCCGACCGGCAGCGGCAACCCCTTCTCCGGGAGCATCGTGTGGTCGCCGACCATCAACGCCACCGGCGGCTACCAGCAGTTCACGGTCGAGGCGACCGCCCAGGGCGGCACGGTGAGCGTGTTCCTGTTCTCGCGCCCGCAGTGGTGCTTCGCCGAGAACACGACGTTCTTTGACGCCGCCGCGCTCGTCGTCACCGGGCAGGGGAGCGGTGGCGGCGGGGCGGCCCCGCCTCCCGCGCAGCCGCAAAGCGTTTCGATTACGCGCGCCGACCCCCGCGAGGATGGATCAATTGTGCACGTGGTCCAGCCGGGGCAGTACCTCAACCTCATCGCCGGGACTTACGGCGTCACCGTGCAGCAGATTCAGGAGCTCAACAACCTGACCGGGAGCATCATTTTCGCCGGGCAGGAGTTGCTGATTAAGCCTCCTGACGGCGCGGTCGAAGCCACGCAGGCCGCGCAAGTCGCCGCAGCCGGACCCACCCACACGCCGCCGCCGACCACGCCGCCGCAGGTGGCCGACGCCGGCCACGCCGCCGCGCCGGAAGTCAGGACCGGCAACCTGTGCGTGCTGGCGTATCAAGACGGCAACCGCAACGCCTCCCGCGACCCCGGCGAGGGGTTGCTGGCAGGCGTCACCGTCAGGCTCACCGATGGCGCGCGCGAGTTGGGCACCTATCTGACGAAAGGCGTCAGCCCCATCGAGCCGCACTGCTTCATGAACCTCGACCCCGGCACCTATGACCTGATGATGAGCGGCGGCGACCTGATCTCCACCACGCCGCAGAACGTTCGCCTCGCGGTGCCTGCCGGCCAGACGGTTCGCGTGGAATACGGCGCGGTCTCGGCCTCGGAACCCTCCCCCGAACTCAGGGCGGGTTCCACGCTGTCGATTGATCTGTCGGCGCTCACATCGGGCAGCAACGCCGGGCGCATCGCGGCGGCGGCCCTCGGCGCGGCAGGGGCGGTCCTGTTTATGACCGGGCTGGGGGCGGTGATCTACGTGTTCTTCCTCCGGCCAGGCCGGCGCTAACCTGAAACCAGATAAGGAGACGAAGAGCCTATCCGAAAAACCGCTCTTGTCGCCTCGGACAGGGGGCTTAAGCCCTCTGTCCGGGACTCTTCGGATAGGCTCTAAGCCCCTTGTTTGATGACTGAGACAGGCAGGGGTTCTCAGAGCGGGGCGCTGATCGCAACAACGTGCAGTCAGCGCCTCGTTTGGCATAAGGTGAAAGCCAGATACGCGATGGCGACGCAGGCTTGGGAAGTCCGCCGGTTGACGCGGGACGACATCGCCGGGGCGGTGGCGCTGACCCGGCGCGTGGGCTGGCCGCACGACGAGGCCGACTGGCGTCGCCTGCTCGACTGGGAGCCAGAGGGCTGCTTCTGCGTCGAGGGCGAGAGAGGGCTGATCGGCGCAGCGACGACGACTACCTACGGCGCGGCGCTGGCCTGGGTCGGGATGATGATTGTAGACCCGGCGCATCGCCGTCAGGGGGTCGCCTCGGCGCTGATCCAGGCGTGTCTGGAAAGACTGCGCGCGCGCCGCGTGGCGCGGGTGATGCTCGACGCCACCGACGCCGGCCTCCCCCTGTATCAGCGTTTCGGCTTCCGCGAGCTGTACCGTGTACGGGCATGGCGCGGGCGGGCGACCGAGTTCTTCGGGCCGCGCGCCAAGCGCCTGCGCGCTGCCGACATGAGCGTGGTGGTCGCCTACGACGAGCAGCGGTTCGGCGCGCCGAGGGCGCGGGTGCTGTTGCGCTTGCAGGCCGAGTTCCCCCGGCTGTCGTGGGTGGACCGCGACGCGCGCGGGCGGGTGCAGGGCTACCTGCTGGCGCGCGAGCGCGGGGACGAGGTTATCATCGGGCCATGGGTGCACGACTCCCCCTGGGGCGCGACGGTGCTGCTTGACACGGTCTTAGGCGCGGTGCGCGGGCGCACGGTGCAGATGTACCTGCCCGACCGCAACCTCGCTGCGACCCCGATTGCGCAGGATCACGCGCTGCACGTGGTCGGGGATACCACGCGGATGATCTGGGGCGAGGCCGACCCGCCCCCTGACGAGCCAAGCGCGCTCTTCGGGGTCGCGTCGCTGGCGACGGGGTAGTCGTTCCTGTACGGATAGGAGGGGATGACGGCCCCGTCCTCTCAGATGGGTTTGGGGAAATGCCCTCCTCCGACGAACTCAGCATGAAGGCCTCTATCTAGCAATCAGGTAAAAGACTGATATGCACTACAGCGACAAGCCGTGGATCAAGCGTTACGACGCCGGCGTTCCCGCCAGTCTCAACTATCCCGACCAGCCCCTTCATGCCTTCCTGACACAGAGCGCCGCCAGATTCCCCGACAACCCCGCCGTCATCACCACCGCGAAGCTGCCGCTCTTTGGCCGCAAGACCGCCGTCCTCACCTACCGCGAACTTGACCACCTGACCGACGCCCTCGCCGCCGGGCTGGTAGCGATGGGCGTCAAGAAGGGCGACCGGGTCGCGCTGGTGCTTCCCAACTGCGCCGCGTTTGTGATCGGCTTCTTCGGCGCGCTCAAGGCGGGCGGCGCGGTCGTCGCCGTCAACCCCACCTACCCCGCCAGCAAGATGCGTGGCGAACTAAACGATGCCGGGGTCGAGCACGTCATCACGCTGAGCCTGTTCTACCCGACCGTCAAGCAAGTCCAGGCGGAGGCCAAAGTCAGGAACGTGATCGTCGCCAATATTAAGGAGTACCTGCCGCCGCTGGCGCGGTTTCTCTTCACGGTCGCGCGCGAGAAGCAAGAAGGCCACGCGGTCGCTCTCCAGCCCGGCGACCATTGGTTACAGGACGTTCTCGCCCGCCATGCCGGCCAGAAGCCCAATGTCGCGGTCGCTTCCGCCGACCACTGCATCTTCCAGTACACCGGCGGCACGACCGGCATGTCGAAGGCGGCGGTCTCGCCGCATCACGCCCTGGTCGCCAATACGATGCAATGCTGCGCCTGGCTCATGCCCAACAGCCCCTTGCCGCCCGAAAAGCTGACGTTCCTGGCCGCCATCCCGCTATTTCACGTCTATGGTCTGGTCACGGTGCTGAGCTTCGCCGCGTCGCTCGGCGCGGGCATGGTGATGGTCCCGGACCCGCGCGACATCGACGAGGTGGTGGAGTGCCTGGAACACTACCGCTGCCACGTCTTTATGGGCGTCCCGGCGATGTACAACGCCGTCAACCACCACCCCGACGTGCTCGCCGGCAGGCGCGACCTTTCCTCCATCCTCGTGTGCATCAGCGGCTCCGCGCCGCTGCCGCCACCCACCAAGTTGCGCTTTGAGGAGATCACGGGGGGGATGTTGCTCGAAGGCTACGGCCTGAGCGAAGCGCCCACGGCCACGCACTGCAACCCGTATAAGGGCGAGAACCGCACCGGCTCCATCGGCCTGCCCTTCCCCGACGTGGAGTGCCGCATCGTGAGCCTCGACGACGAGGTCACCGACATGCCGGTCGGCGAGATCGGCGAGGTGGTGCTGCGCGGCCCGCAGTTGATGGCCGGCTACTACCAGATGCCCGACGAGACCGCCAACGCGCTCCGCACCGGCCCGGACGGTAAGCTGTGGCTCTACACGGGCGACATCGGCTACATGGACGCGGACGGCTACTTCTACATTGTGGATCGCAAGAAGGACATGGCGCTCATCGGCGGGTTCAACGTCTACCCGAATAACGTCGAGAAGGCGCTGGTGGAACTGCCGCAAATCCGTGACGTGGCGGTGGCCGCAATTCCCCATCCTGATCCGGCCAGGGTCGGACAGGAGGCGTTGAAGGCGTGGATCGTGCTCAAGCCCGGCGCAACCATCACCGAGGAAGCGATCATCGCGCACGCCCGGACCAGGCTCGCCCCTTACGAGGTGCCCACGCGCTTTGCCTTCGTGGAGGCATTACCCAAGACACTGGTGGGAAAGACCCTGCGGCGCGAGCTGGTGCGCCTGGAGATGGCAGAGCGAGAACAGGCCGCCGCGCGCAGGTAGGGGCGGTCCCGATGCCCCAGCGCGCTTGCGCCGTGAAGGCGTTCAGGTTATTGTTAGAACCGAACATAAAAAACGTGAAGATCGTTGACTGCGCCCTCAGGTCTATGCTTCGGACAAGGGGCTTAAGCCCCTTGTCCAGGGTCGCGGATCGGTTACGCACCTTCAAGTCTATGTGCAGGTGAACGAAGTGGCTGGTCGGACGGCGCGCAAAGTCTATCAACTTGAGCATCTTTATCACGGCTCTTTTGTTGAAGCCGGGCGACCGATTGGCACACCGCAACTCATCGCCTACTCCCCCGGCGTCGAAGTGGGGCAGTGGAAGGAGTGCCGCAGCCTGGCGCCCGTCACTCCCGCCGGCGATCTGGAAGTCAGCGGCGCCGACTCCGACGCCGTCGGCCTTTTTCGGGGCAAGAGCGTTGACTCGATCATCGCGCACGCGCAGCGCAACTGGGCTGAAGACGGGGTGAGCAACCCGACCACGGTTCACTACCTGCTTGCGCCCGCCTCCGTCGCCGAGGTCCTGGTCGATAACCTGAAAGGTCTCTCGCAGCGGCTCGACAAGAAGATGCCGACCTTCCCCACCCTCGACAGCAGCCTTCGCTCCTTTACCCTCATCGCCCCAGACCCGCTCAAACCGCGACAGCGCGTGGCCGCCCTCACCACCTTGCTGAGCACGTGCGCTAACGACGCCCGCACGGTCCGGGGGTTGCTGGCCGCCGTCGCGCTGGAGTGCCCGCTCGCCATCGTCAATTGCCCCGCACCGCTCGACGCGCGGCTTGACTTCATTCAGGGTTTGCTGGCCTTGCTGCCGCCGCCCGCGCGCGCCCGCGTGAGCTTCGTCACCAACGTGGAGCCGAGCGCGCACTGTCCCGCGCTCATCAGGTTTCTCGCGCAGGCCAGGCCCTCCGCCGACGACCAGGTTTTCGACTGGGCCGAGGCCAGGCTCCTGACCGAGCCGCTGAAAAGCCCATACAGCGCGTTCGCCATCGGCCAGATGCAACTGGACCCGGTCGCGTTGCTCAGACAACTGGACGGCCTGGCGGACGCCACGCAACATCACCTGGCGTCCCGGCCGCTCTCCGAAGCGCTCGCCGAGGTCTCCCGCCGCGCCGTGATGGACATCGCCCTCGCCGAGGGCCAGCCTATCGACCGGCAAGCGGTGAGCGATCTGCTTAAGGCCGACCCGACGCTCAAGGGCCAACTGCGCGCCGACTACGCCAGCTACCTCCTGCGCCTGACGCTCTCGCTCGACGAGCCGGAGACCGCCGACGCGCTCATCCCTCTGCTCGATGCGGACCGATCCCTGGCGGTGGCGTTGTTCCGGCAGCTTGACCTAGCCGCGCAAGACGGCCAGGCGCAGGCGGCCTATAACATTCTCAGGCGATGGCTGACCGAAAGGCCCATCATGGCCGAGGCGCTGCCGCGCGCGCTCGGTCGCGTCGCGCTGGCTTACGCGCGGGAACTCGCCAAGACCGAGTCGCCGCAAGCTGTCGCTGTGCTGTTCGAGGAATTGGCGCGCCTCCCCGTCGTCTTGGACCCGAAGCCCGTGCGCCAGATGACGCAGGGCGCGTTGCCGCTGGCGCGCCAGGATCAGCGCCTCGCGGCGGCTACGCTCTGCCTGGCTGCGCAATACCTGGAAGCCGGCGACTTCGACAGCCTGCTGACCGACCCCGTGTTTGTCGGGCAACTGCCCAGGCCGGTGCAGAACGCCCTCTTTCACCTCAAGCCGGAGAAGCCGCTTGAACGCCCAACCCAGGGCCTGCTGGTCCGCGCCTCCGAGTCGCTCGGCCCCGGCGGCGACCTGGCGCTGGCCCGCCTGGCCGAGCAGGCGGTGGTCATCGACCGCCACGATCTGGTGGACCTGCCGGTGCTCGAAGCGCTGCTGGCGCTGGCCCGGTCCGGGCGGGCTGCGCGCTTCGTGCAGGTGCTTCAGCACACCGTCTGGTCGCTGGCCCGCTCCGATGTGTTCGCCACCCTCCCCGACCCCGCCCCATTCCTCGCGGCGCAAACCCTGCTCACCCTGGACCTGCCCGCCGACCTGGCGCAACTGTTGCTCCATTATCAGGCTCAACTCTACAGCGGCCACCGGCGCGAGGACTTCCGCCTGCTGGTCAGCGAGTTGTTCCAAAAGACTCCGGCCAGCGTCGAGCAGGCGTTGCGGGCGCTTCAGAGCATGGAGAACATCGAGCCGCCTATCGACCACACGGCGCTGGCGCTGGCGTATCGCGGTGCCCTCCTTGCCAACGACTGGAGTCCTGCTACCGAGCCGGCGGTTGACCGCCTGATCGACATGCTGAACCAGCGCCCCGAACTGGCGGCGGTGGTCGGCTATCCCTTTGTCGCCGACCTGCTCCGTCACGTGGCGGGCCGCAAGCACAAGACCGGCGTGATGCGCATCATCGGGCCGCTCTTTGACCGGCTGCCGGAGGAAACCGCCGAGACCGCGCCAATTTTGCGCAAGGTGTGGCCTGTGCTGGCGCAAGACCCCGATACGCGCGAGGCGGCTATCGATCTCCTGCGCGTCCACGCCCGCCACGTCCCTATGGAGCAGGCCGAACGCCTGGTGCGCGTCTTTGCTGGCGAGCGCGCCGCCGAGGAGCGCGAGGCCCTCATCGCGTGCCTGGCGCTACGCCCGATCTTCGATGACCGCGAGTTTCTCCTGCTCGCCGAAGAGGTCAAGATCGCCGCCGATTTCTTCAGCGACCTGCTCCTCACCTTTGAACTCAACAAGCCGCCCGCCCCCAAACGGCTTGTCAGCGAGATCGACTCGCTGGGCGGCAGCCTCTCCCGCGACGAAGCGCTGATGCTGGCGAAGCAAGCCCTGGCCCTGGCAAGCCACCTTGAACAGATGGGCGATCCCCGCAACCGGAGCGACGAAGCCGCGCTCCTCGCCAACAAGGCCATGCCCCGGACCGCCCTCGACTTCCTGCGCTGGCTGGGCGGCCAGTTCTCCGGGGGCGAGCGCCGTCTGCGCCGGCTGGAGGCGGAAGCGCCGCCCCATGCCTTCGGCAACCGCTCCGGCCCCGTCCTGTACCGGGAGATTGACCTCATCGCCAATCTGCTGGGCAGCCTGTTGCGCGCCTTCCCCCCCGGCAACCCGCCCAAGCTGACCCTGGGAGCGATGCAAGCCGAAATCCAGAGCCGCTGGAAACGCCTGCGTCTCTACGAGCAGCGCCAACTGCAAGGCACACTCGCGCAGGACAGCCAGACCCTTGCCGCGTTCATCAGCCGGATCGCCGAGACCGGCGGCAGCAAGAGCTTCCTGGGCGCGGACGTCGCCGAGCAGGTTGAGGCGGGCAAAGTGCCGCCGCGCTCGGTTATCGATGCGCTGCGCTGGGTGAGTGGCTTCTATGCCGGCAGGCATCGTCGTTAGGACCTATGCCAAAAAGCCCAGAGGGCTTAAGCCCCCAGTCCGAAGCCACCAGAGCGGCTTTTGATAAGCCCTCATGGCAAAGCAAATGTTCACCTTGCATTCACCGGGGGGATACCGTTTCTAAGTACCCTAGTTAAAGGGGGAAAGGGTTGAGCGGGCAACGCTCGTCTCATGCCTGAAATTCAGTGTGGACCGTTGCTTAATCCCTTGCGTGTCTCCTTGCTGCTGAGTGGGTGTAGGTCCCCAGGAGAATCACAATCATGAAGGTGCCTTTCTCGTCAAAGCTGATGTTGCGGCTGGCGTTCGTTTCGCTCGTCATCACTGTGCTCATCGCCGGGCTGTTACCCGCCACGCGCGCGGACATGGCGCGCACGCCGCTCGCGGCGAACGTCACCGTCTACGGCAACGTCAACGCCGCGGTTGACATGGTTTTCTCACCAGACGCGATCTGGGGGACCAATCTCGTGGGCCTGATGCGCTGGGACCGTGAAGGCGAGTACACCGACGAAACTCGCGCCGTCCAAACCAGCACAGGCGAGAGCGTCGCGCTTGACCCCTGGCAAGTGCGCACCGATGGGGTGATGGTCACTAACCGGCGGATAGAAGGCCTGGTCGTCGATGGACAGGGGCGCCTGTGGTCGGTGGGCGACCAACTTGCCCTGTTGGACAACCTGGGCCAGGTCGTGGCGACCGCTCGCAGCGACGCCACCTGGTGGCTGGCGCAGCACTATGAGGCGCTGCTGCACAGCATCTATCCCAACCCGACTGCCCTGGTCGTGGACCCGACTACCGGCTGGCTCTGGATTCGGAGTCCCCGCGCCGGCGTGATCGCCTTTGACGGTGCAAAGCTGCATGACTGGCGGGATCAGTCCCTCCGACCAGGGCGCACCTTTTTCGCCAGCCCGCAGGGCGAAGTCTGGGTGTCCGGCCCGGAATTGGCCTACCGCTATCTGAAGGGCCAGGACTCCTGGCAGGAATACCATTATGCGCAGGATATGGGCCTGCCCGCCTTTCCCTGGGACCAGCGCATCTTCGGGTTTGACTCCGACGCGCAGGGCCGCATCTGGGTGCGCACCTCAGCGGGCACAGCGCGCTTTGACCCGGCCACCGGCGCGTGGCAGGCCTTCGGCTCCGAGCAGGGCGTCTTCGGCGGCACTTACGCCGAAACCCTCGTTGACGCGGATGGCGCGGTATGGACCCTGACCGGCTGGGACAACGACCAGTTTATCGCCAGGCTGGACGAGGAGAGCGGCATGTTCGTGCAACAAGCGCCCCTGCCCCGTTACTTTGTCGATCCTGACCCGGTTCAGGATGAGCCGATTGTCGCGCAGGCGAGGCAAATCGGCGCGATGCGCAAAGACCTGGAAGGCCGGGTATGGATTCTGACCGAAATCGGCGCGCTGCACTGGAACGGCGAGCAGTGGCAGGTGTTGCGCGTCACCGGGCCGGACATGCCCGCCTGGCTCTCCAGCATGGTCGTCGCCAACGCGCCGGACCTGGCCGAAGACCCGATCCTGTTCATTGGCGGTTCCAGCAAGGTGCGCCTGGCCGACGACGCGGCAACCTGGCCGATCTTCGCGGAGCACCCGTTCCCCTTCCGCGACACACCCGGCCTGTCGCTCGGCGCGCTCGGCGCTGACGGCAAGGTCTACGCCGTGCGCGCGCGCGCCGATCTATGGACGTACAACGAAGGCCAGGTCGCCGAGCAACCCACCGGCGACTGGGTGGAACTGGCCCCCGCGCGCATACCTGATAATGCAAATCACCCGATCAATACCGCCATCATGACCGACCTGGCCGTGGACGCCGACGGCACGGCGTGGTTGGGAAGCCAGCAGGGCTTGTACCGCTGGCGCGATGGCGAGTGGCAGCTGTACGAAGCGCGCGACGGCATCCCGGTCCATAAGGGATCGCGGATCGTCGGCACGGTGGTCGAACAGGTGGAACTCGACGAAGACGGCACCGTGTGGTTGATTACCGCCTCCTATCTGCTACAGTTTGACAGTTACGGCGGCTTCCTGGTGAGGTTCGACGGCGAGACCTTTGAGACCGTCAGCGACCTGCCCATCCGCTACCTGGGCAACACGGGCGAGACGATGCGCTACGACCCGGTTACGGGGCTGCTGTGGCTGCGCGACCTGCGCGACCTGCGCGCCTACGACATCGCCGCCGGGACGTGGACGGTGGCCGACCTCGCGCCGCTGGGAGTGAGCGCGACGCTGCGCGACATGGCCCCCACCGGCGACGGCGGCGTCTGGGTCGTCACTGGCGACGGCAAGCTGTTCCGGTATCAGGAAGGCGTGTTCGAGGCGTTGCCCCTGCCGCCGGAGAACCCGGAGGCGGGCCGCATAGGAGTGGACCCGCAGGGCAACACGTGGGTCACGGGTCTGAACGGCGCGGCCTCTGTGTGGGACGGCGTGGCGTGGCAGACGTTCACCGCCGAGGCCGGCGTAGGCGGCGGCCTGCACCGCGACATGATCTTCCGCGATGATGAAGTGTGGCTGCTGGGGCAAATGAGCGTCGATTACCGGAAGGGCGGCGGTTCATGGTCGCCGCTGCGCGCGCCCCTGTCGCTGGAAGAACCCAGGCTCGCGCCGGTCACCGCGACCGTCGATGCGGATGGAGTGCTGTGGTATGTGGATGGGCGCGGCATCGCCCGGTACGCTGACGGCCAGTGGCAGGTCGTGCTGACGGGGACGGATATACGCGGCGGCGAGGTGCTCGACATCGTCAAGGTCCCCAACGGCCCCTTGTGGATTGCCAACCGCCAATTCGTGGGCATCTTCGACGGGGTAGAGTGGACCTTCGCTACCTATGGCACTTCTGCGCCGTTGATCGGCTTTAGAACCCGCAGCGAGTGGGTGGATGACATCGCGCTCGGCGCGGTGGACAGCCGGGTGTTCTTCGGCGCGACCCCCTTCTCGTTCAACCTGCTCATGTATAGCCCCAACAATACCTATTGGGTGCGCTTCCCCTCGACCGCCGAGTTGACCCACCCGGTCACCGACATGGAACTTGCACCGGATGGCCGGCTGTGGTTCGGCTCGGGCCGGGTGGCGTACCTGGACGAAAGGGACTATATGTGGGTGCCGCCTGGGACGATCAAGGTGTACAGCCTGCCGACGGTGAAGCGCCTCAGTCACGGCTCCAGGGACATCTTTTGGGTGCTTGGCGCGGATAACGTGACCGGGGCCGACAACCTGCTCTCGCGCTGCAACTGGTTTAGCTGCGACTGGATTTTCCTGGAACCGAGCCTGCGCGTGAATGAGTTGGTCGCCGCCTCGCCGAACGACGCCTGGCTCAACGGCGAGGGCTGGCTCATGCACGTGCAGGTCGGCCAGCCGGACCTGGAGCCTGTCGGGGGCTACCTGCGTCCAGAACCGACGCCGACGCCGGTCGTGCCTACCAGCGGCGGCTACACCGCTTACGGCGGCGTCCACTCTGGCGGACTGACTCTGGACGACCCGTTCGATCAGTGGACCTTTAGCGCCAACGGCGGCGATGTGGTCTCACTGCGCGTCGATACCATCAAGCCCGGTTCTACGGTGGGCCTCTACCTCTTCCGAGCCGACGGCACGATGATCGCGTATACCATCGGCGATGAACTGCTGCAACTTGACAACCGGGAACTTGCGTATGGCGATTACATCGTCCAGGTTCAGTTGGAGTCGGGAGCGGAGTCCACCTATACGCTCTACGTATACGGGCCGTGAACTCTCGGTTCACCCACCCAGGCTTCTGTAAAAAAAAGCTCCCCTCGCGCTTCAAGCGCGCGGGGAGCTAAACGTTTGGATACTAATCCTGATACCCGTTGGGATGAGCGCGGTGCCAATCCCAGGCGGTCTGGATGATCTCGCGCAGGTCGGTGTAGCGCGGCTGCCAGCCCAACTCGCGCCGGATGCGCTCGCTGCTGGCGACCAGCACCGCCGGGTCGCCAGCGCGTCGCGGCCCTACCTCGGTCGGGATGGGGTGACCAGTCACGGCGCGGGCCGCTTCCACCACCTGATAGATGCTGTATCCCTTGCCGTTGCCCAGGTTATAGTGACGGCTGCCCCTGTCCAGCGCGCGCAGGGCCAGGATGTGCGCCTGCGCCAGGTCATGCACGTGGATATAGTCGCGGATGCAGGTGCCGTCGGGAGTGGGGTAGTCAGCGCCGAAGACGGTCAGCTTCTCGCGCTGGCCCAGCGCCACCTGGAGCACAATCGGGATGAGGTGCGTCTCCGGGTCGTGATCCTCGCCGCGTTCGGCGCTGGCCCCAGAGGCGTTGAAGTAGCGCAGCGCTGCGTAGCGCAGCCTGCCCAGCCGATCTAGCCAGTAGAGGAAACGCTCCAGGATGTATTTGGACTCGCCGTAGGGGCTGCCCGGCATGATACGCTCGTCTTCGGCGATGGGGACGTGCTGCGGGTGCTCGAACAGGTTGGCGGTGGAAGAGAGGATGAAGCGCGGCACGCCGTGCGCCTCGATCTGGCGCAGCAGGTTCAGGCCGTTGGTGACGTTGTCGCCCAGGTACATGAACGGCTTTTCCACCGATTCGCCTACCAGCGTGTACGAAGCGAAGTGCATCACACCGTCGAAACGGTGCGCATCGAAGAGGCGTTCCAGCGCCTCCATGTCGGCCAGGTCGGCCTGGACGAACTCCGCGTCCGGGTGCACCGCTGCGCGATGCCCCTGGAACAGGTTGTCCAGCACGACGACGCTGTCGCCCGCCTTAATCAGTTCCTCGACCACGATGCTGCCGATGTACCCGGCCCCGCCGGTCACCAGAATGTGCATGGTTGCTCCTCAAAAGGGATAGAGAGAGGTTTCCAAACCACGCAGGACACAGAGAACACGGGGGTTGCAAGTTGCTTTTTGGGCAATCCCTTGCCGGACAGGGGGTTTTTAGACCCACCTGTCCGTTGAGGCCATTGCGCGTGACCCGCTACCGCAGCGCGAACGGCTTCCTCTGCGTTTCTCTGCGGGGAAAAAGAGCTGTTCGTTGCACAAGGGCGGCTCACCGCACCTCCCACGTCTGCAAGCCGAGGTGGTCAAAGTTAAAGTCAACCACCTGCGCGCCCAGGCGCTCCACTTGCTCGGCGACGATGTGTTTCTGATCGAACGGGCAGTAGAAGAACATGTAGCCGCCGCCGCCTGCGCCCGTAATCTTGCCGCCTAAAGCCCCATACTTCCGCGCGGTTTCATACAGTTCGTCGATGTGCGGGTTGCTGATCTGGGAGGCCATCTTCTTTTTATTCACCCATGCGTCGTTCAGCAGCGCGCCAAACTCATCCAGGCGGTTGCGGAGGAGGGCGTTCTTCAAACCGGTGGTGATCTGCTTCAGCTCTTCCATCGCCCGAATCACGTCCTCTTGCTTCTGCTCGTACCCTTTGACTTGCGTCTCAATAATGCGGCCCGAAAGCCGGGTGCTGCCCGTATAGCACAACAGCATATTATAATGCAGTTCGTTCAAGACATCTGTGGGTATCCTGAGTGGGTTGACGATGGTCGCGTCGTGGAAAAACTCGATGTAGTTGAAGCCGCCGAAGGTGGCGGCGTACTGATCTTGCTTACCGCCCTTGATGCCCATATCCACGCGCTCGATCTGGTACGCCAGGTCGGCGATTTGGTAATTGGTGAGCGGCAGGTGCAGCCATTGCTTGAAGATGCCGATCAGCGTCACCACTATCGTAGACGACGAGCCGAGGCCGGAGCCAGGCGGCGCATCGCTGTGGATGAAGAAGTGTAGCCCCTGGTGGTTGTTGCCCTCCTTCAGCCGGTGGATGACAGCTTTGACCAAGTCAAGGTTGCCATCGTAGACCGGCGGCTCATCGACCTTGTACTTGGCGACGATGTCGTAATCCAGCGACGTGAGGGTGATCTCAGGGTCGTCCCCGAAGCGCAGCGAGCTATGGGCATACTTGTCGATAGTCGTGCTCAGCACGACGCCGCCGCGCTCAGACACAAACGGTTCCACATCCGTGCCGCCGCCAGCAAAGCTGATCCGCAACGGCGCTCTACTACGCACAATCATGATTCGCCTCGCTTGCCGTTCACATACTGCCGAAACTTTAGATAACCTTCCGGTGTCCCGATGTCAACAAAAAAGCCTTCGACCGGGAACCCGTACAGATGGCGGTCGCGTTTCAACACCAGCGGGAACGTCTCTTTTTCGATGGCTATCGCCCTGCCGGCGGGGATTAGGTCCAGCATCTCCGGCTCCAGCACATAGATACCGCCATTGATCCGGCCCGGCCCTGCGTGCGCCTTCTCCTGAAAGCGCAGGATACGCCAGTCGTCGTCCAGGTCCAGCGCGCCGGAGGTGGCAGTATCGTCTACAAAGCGCGCCGCGATGGTGCCAATTGTCCGATCGTCCGCCTGCTGCCGCTGCTGATGAAAAGCCGTCAGCGCTTGAAAATCCACATCCAGGTAGGTGTCGCCGTTCACGACGAGAAACGTACCCTGCACAAAGCGCTCCGCGTTCTTGAGCGCGCCAGCGGTGCCCAGGCGCTCGGTCTCGACGGCGTAGGCAATTTGTACGCCCCAGCGGCGGCCATCTCCGAAATAGTCCTGAATCTGATGGGCGAGGTAGGCCACGCAAAAGACAAAATCGGCAAACCCGTGGTCGCGCAACTGCTCGATCAGATATTCCAGAAACGGCTTCCCGTGGATGTCGGCCATCGGCTTGGGGCGGTCCGCCACCACCGGGTGCAGTCGTGTGCCCAGGCCGCCGACGAGAAACAAGGTCTTCATCACTCGCGCCTCTGGCTCAACCCCGATGCCGCCGTCAATACGCGCCCTTGCGCGTCAACACGACGATGATGGTCTGGAACATAATCTGGATGTCCAGCCAGATCGACCAGTTGCGGATGTAGTACATGTCGAGCCGCACCCGCTCCTCATAGGAAACGTCACTGCGCCCGCTCACCTGCCACAGCCCGGTGATGCCCGGCTTCACGGTGAGCAGGTTCATAGCCCACTGGCCGTAGTTCGCCAGTTCGGGCGCGGTAATCATGCGCGGGCCGACAATACTCATCTCGCCCCGAAGCACGTTCACCAGTTGCGGCAGTTCGTCCATACTGGCCTTGCGCAAAAACCGCCCGATGCGCGTGATGCGCGGGTCGTTCTTCAGCTTGATCTCGCGCCCGTAAGTTTCGCGCTCCTCCGGGTGCGCCTGGAAATAGGCTTCCAGCACTTCATCGCCGTTGGTCACCATGGTGCGGAATTTGAAAGCGTCGAACGCCTTGCCCCCGACGCCCAACACGCGCCGCCGGTAGAAGATCGGCCCTGGCGAGTCGCTGCGGATGATCCAGGCGGCCAGGGGCATAATCAGGCTCAACATCAGCAGGCCTATGGCCGCTACCACGATGTCCAGGGTGCGCTTGAGCACCACGTCCACGCCAGTGAGCCGGACCTGGTTCACGTTCAAGAAGGGGATGTAGCCGATATTCTTCACTTCGACGCCGGTGGTGAGGATTTCATACAGCCCGGTGGACATGTGCACGTTGACGGCGTCTAATAGCCCCCACTGCTGCTGGGTGAAGTCAACCAGTTGCTCGCGGTGCAGCGCGCTGGTAGCGACCATCAGGTCGGTCACATTGTGGCGGGTCAGGACATTCCCTACGTCCTCGACTCGGCCTAATACCCTCAAGCCTGGCAGCACCTCCGTCCCGACCGGTTGCTCATCGTCTAGGAAGCCGACCAAGTGCACACCCGACGCCGGCGCATCCAACAACTGGCGCGCGATGGAAATGCCCTCGCCATTGGTGCCCACGACCAGCGCGTAGCTGGCGAAAAATCCGCGCTGGCGCAGCATCCGCACCATCCGGCGCATGATAAAGCGATCCGCTGTCACCGACAAGACGACGAGGACCCAGGACAGGAGCAACCACCCACGCGCGATCACCAGTTCGGTGTTCAGGAAGGCAAGCGCCATCACCAGGGTCATGCTCACCGTGATGGCGTTGAAGATGCGCATGTATTCCTGCCAGCCCTCGAACAGAATCTTGCCGTCGTAAAGCCGGAAGAACGCGAACACCACCAGCGACATCAGCATCAGCGTCAGAGCCAGCCGGGTATAGAGGAGGAAGTCGGAATTTCCCGCGGCGAACAATGGCGACGCGGTCTCGAAGCGCAGGATGTAGGCGGTCAGGTACCCGATGCCAATCGCCAGCGCATCCACGAGCACCAGCGCCGCCCAGAGCGCGAGGCGGGCCTTGTCCCGCACCTTAACTTTCGTCGCCGACGTTCCCGCCGGCAGCACGAAGCGCTCCCAGCCATTGCCGGAGCGTTTCCTGTCGGGAGTTTCCTGCACAGCGGCAATCTGTTCGGGTTGCTTGGTCGTTTCCATAAACAGCGGCCTAAGCCTTCTCGTCAACGGTAATGGCGGGGTTGTCCGGCCAGCGCATCCGCGTACACGTGTTCAAGGACTGCGGTCTCAGCATCCCAACTGTGATACGCCTCCACGAAATGACGCCCGGCCCTGCCCAGTTCGACGCGCCGCTCCGGGGCTGCCAGCAAGTCTAGCACATGGCGCGCCAGGGCTTCCGGCGTATCGCCGACCAGCAGGTCACGGCCTGGCGTCACCGCGAGCGCGGAGCACGCTTGCGGGGTGCACACGACCGGGGTTCCAGTCGCCATCGCCTCAAGGACTTTGTTCTGAATGCCCACACCGTACCGAATCGCCGCAACCGCTAGCGTTGCGCGCGCCAGGTAGGGCCGCAGATCAGGCACACTGCCGGTCACGGTTACACGCGGGTCGGTGGCCAACGCCTGCACCGCCGGGTCCGGGTCTTTGCCCGCGATGACGAGCCTGGCGTCGGGCGCTTCCGCCCACACCAGCGGCATCACCTTTTGGGCCAGGTCGAGCGCAGCGGCAACGTTGGCATGATAGCTCACCTTGCCCGTAAACACGATGGTTGCCAGGTCCCGATCTTGTGGCGGCGCGCAGGTGAAGTAATCCAGGTCCACGCCGTTGGGCAAGACCACGCAATGCCCGTCCGGGTCGCCGCCGGCCAGCGCAACCAGCGCGTCCCGGTCGGCGGGCGACGTGACCAGCACGCGGTCGAAACGTGCCAGCAGCCGCCCCTCGAAGCGCCGGGTGCGACCCAGGTCCAGGTGCGCCATCAACTGACTCTTAAGGGTCGGCGCGTCTCGAAGCACGCGCTCGAACAACAACGAAATGCTGTCCACCGCGTCGTAGACGACGGGGGCGCCGTTTACGCCTGCACCGAGCGCTGCGCCGCGCAGGTGCTCAATGTGCACCACATCGAAGCGCGCCTGTCCCTGAATGCGCCGCACGAGCCGGCGGGCTTCGGGCGAGCGTGAGTATTCCATCTGGAGCGGCTGCCCGGTCGGCAGGGCGAGCAACCCGTTCCACAGGGTGCGCCAGCGCGGGTGGAGAACCAGATAGATCGCCTTGCACAGCCCACGCAGCTCTTCAAGCGCGCTCGCATCGTCGCCGGGCGGTTGCAGCGCCACCAACGTCACTTCATGCCCCCGCTTCGCTAGGGTCCGCACCCAGTAAAAAGGCCGGACTCGTATACGCGACGGCGGGTAAGGGGAAAGAAACAGCACTCGCATCAAGCAGCCCCATAGACCTGGTCCAACGGACGACAGGCGACGCGATAGTCATATCGGGTCTCAGCCAGCTTTCGCCCGCGCGCAGCTAACTGCTTTCTCAGACCGGGGGTGGTGAGCAGGCGCACCACCCGGTCGGCGAACGCGGCTGGCTCATCCGCGATGAGGATGTCCTCCCCGTCGGTCAAGGCGATGCCTTCACAGCCCACGCGGGTGGAGACCATCGGGATGCCCTCCGCCAGCCCGTTGAGAATCTTGACACGCATCCCGCTGCCCGCGTGCAACGGCACCACCATCAGCGAACTCTGGCGCAGGTAAGGTTCGGGGTCTTCGACGTAGCCCGTGACCGTGACGCTGGGGTCAGTCTGCCCGATGTGGATGATTTCCCGCGGCGGGCTTGCCCCGATCAGGGTGCAGCGCACCTCTGGCACAGAAGCCTTGACCTGCGGGTAAACTTCGTGCAAGAACCAGAGGACGCCCTCCACATTGGGTGGCCAAGCCATGCTGCCGATGTGCAGCACGTTCGGCCCGGTGGGCGTCGGCTCGATTGGATGCACTTCGTCGGTGTCGATGGCGATGGGAATCACGACAATGTCGTCGCGCGCACCCACTTCAATCAGGGCGCGTTTGTCTTCTTCGCTCACCGCCAGCACCGTATCAAAGCGGCGGCACATCTCACCTTCGTAGCGCTGCAACAGACGCCAGTCGCGCCCATAAATCCACTTGCGCGGCCCCGGAGCCAGCACCTCCGCGAGGCGACGGTAAAGTAGCCATAAAGCGTTGTGCCGATCCAACACCCTGTGCGCGCCTTTCACACGCAGCGCAAACTGCGCCATGCTCAGTTGGTCGGCATGCACCACGTCGAAGCGCTGCTCGCACGCCAGCCGGTCAACCAGCGCGCGCATAGCGGGCCGGTTGTCACGGACCATCACCCAGGGGAGGTGTGTCAGCTCGCTGATCGCCAGATACCATAACGACCGCGCGTAGGATCGTTTCATCGGCGCGGTATACACTGCTTTGCACCATCCGCGCAGATGACGGATCGCCTCCTGCGTGTCGGTTTCGCGCACATAAGAGACCAGCGTCACCCGGTGGCGCTGCGCCAGGTATTTGAGCACGTTGTAGGTCTTGACTTTCGGCCCGCTGTCAAGCGGGTAAGGCAGGACCTGCGTTAACAGCAGGACTTCCTTAGCGTCTGCGACCTCTGGCATGATCGACTCCGAATAGTGGATAGGATAAGATCGATTGGACAATGCGTTGACTTGCTTTCCCGTCGCCATAGGGGTTCGCTCCCTGCGACATGCGTTGATAGGCCGCTTCATCCTCCAGCAAGGTCACTACTTCGTGGACAATGCGGTGGTCGTCAGTGCCCACCAGCCGGACCACACCCGCCTCCACGCCTTCGGGCCGCTCGGTGACCTCGCGCATCACCAGCACCGGCACCTTCAGGCCGGGCGCTTCCTCCTGCATCCCGCCGGAGTCCGTGAGAACGATGTGCGCCTCGCGCATCATGCCGACGAAATCGTAGTAACCCTGTGGCTCGGTGAGGGTGATATTCGAGATGCCGCCCAGCCGCTCATGGACGGGTGCGAGGACGTTGGGATTCGGGTGCACAGGGTAGACGATGCGCACGTCGGGGTAGCGCGCCGCGATCTCGGCCAATGCCTCGCAGATGCGCGCCAGCGGCGCGCCGAAGTTCTCGCGCCGGTGCGCCGTGACCAGGATCAGCCGTTGGCCGTTGCTGGTCCAGCGCCGGCCATTGCCCTGCTCGCGCGCGATGCGCGCATCGGTCATCAGCAGCGCATCGATGACGGTGTTGCCGGTCACGACAATCGCCTCATCGCGCACCCCTTCGCGCCGCAGGTTGTCCCGGTTGCGCGCCGTCGGCGCGAAATAGAGGTCGGCGATGACATCGGTGACCCGGCGGTTAATTTCCTCCGGGTAGGGCTGCCACTTGTCGTCGGTGCGCAGGCCCGCCTCGACGTGGCCCACGCGCACACGGTGATAGTAGGCCACCAGGCTCGCGGCCATCACCGTCGTCGTGTCGCCCTGCACCAGCAGCCAGTCAGGCCGCTCTCGCGCCACCACGTCGGCGAGGCGCAGGAGCAGGTTCGCCGTGAGCTGCGGCAGGGTTTGATTGGGCGTCATCACATTCAGGTCGTAGTCGGGCCGGATGTCGAAGATTTCCAGCACCTGGTCGAGCATCTCGCGGTGCTGCGCCGTGGCGCATACCACTGAGGTGATTTTGTCCGGGTGTTTCTCCAGTTCTTTGATGACCGGGGCCATCTTGATGGCTTCGGGTCGGGTGCCGACCACGCTCATGACTTTCAGCATATTCACTCTACCTTTGACGCTGGGGCAGTCAATCCGCCGCTGCCGGGCCGGGGACCGACTCGTGTGCCATCTGGGCCAGCAACTCCGAATAGGTCCCCACACCGACCTCGCCCTGGCGCTCGACCACGTAGTCCAACATCGCCTTGAAGGTCGATAGGCCGCGCACGTCCACGGGATCGAAATACACGTTGACATATGCGCCCGTCTGCACACCCAGTGCGATCAGCCGCCTGAACGAGTCGAAGAAGCCGGCGGCGTCCTCGCGCCAGACTTTGAAGAGCTTGCTGGGCGAGCGGAAGGCGTGATAGGTGTCGAAGACGTTCGACGGATGGCGCGGGCACTGGTTGAGCGGGAACTCCCACATACCCTCTGGCGTCAGGAACGGCGTGAGCCTTTTCTCGCGCCGCATCAGCGCCGACGACGAGTACCGGTAGCCCAGGTCGCGCAGGATTGGGTAGACGTTGGGCGTGAACTCCAGGTGCGGCAGCCGGAAGCCGACCGGCTCGTAGTGCAACAACCTGACGCAGGCGTCATGGCCGCGCTCGATCTCCTCGCGCTGCTCGTCATACGCCATATCGACCAGTCGCCGGGGGTTAAAGACCTCGCTGTGCGGGTGCGAGTAGGTGTGGTTCAACACTTCGTGCCCTTCGTCAACAATGCGGCGGTGCACATCCGGCGCGCGCTCGATCCACTGGCCGATGCAGGCGAAGCTCGCCTTGAACGGGTAAGGCGCGAGCGTGTCCAGCAACCAGGGCATAACCTCAATGTCGCCGGGCAGGTCCAGATCGAACGAAAGGTTAAAGAAGGTCTTTTTGCCCTGCGGCCAGGTGAGATTCTCAGCGTAACCGCTGTAAAGCTGCTTCGTGAACCAGCCGGGAAGCAAGACCGTCGTCAGCGCCAGCAGCAAGCGGCTGGGGTTACGCCCCAGGCATCGTTCCAGGATCGGATGGGTCATCGCATCGCCTCTTGCTTGACTGTAGAGGTCTCGGTTGAACGCGGCGTGCGCACCCACACGTTGGAGCCTCTTTGGACGCGCACCCACACACGCAGCCCGGTCCGCCACGCCACGTAGAAAGGCGCAAACGCCAGGTAAACGTAAAGCTTAAGCGGCGCGCGCTCCAGGAGCAGGCCCAGGGGCGGGTACACTGCGAACCCGGCCCATACCGCCGCCAGCCACTTTCGCGGAATCGCCTGCCGGGTAAACCGCGCCAGCAGGCCCCATAGGCCCGTGCTCGCCAACGCGATGACGACCAGGGTGGAAAAAGAAGGCATCCACTGTTCAATCGCGCCGTCGATCTGGGCCGGATTGCGGTTCCGAAGCCCCGCCGCCAGCAGACGCGGCGCAAGCCTGCGCGTCACGTCGGCGCGACCGTGCATCCAGCGCGCGCGCTGGTGGCGCGCGGCCCCCAGGCTGGTGACCATCTCACCGTAAGCGATGGCGTTGGGGGCAAAGACGACGCGCACGCCGTTCAGCAACAGGAGCGCCCGGTACTCCGAGTCCTCCGTCAGCGAGGAAGCTTCCCAGGGGTATCGGGTTAGAATCTCGCGTGAGAAGCACATCGCGTCGCCCATCAACTTGGGCGACAGCCCCAGGCTGCTGCGCCCCCAGTTGCGCAGGCGGTTGTCCATCACGAACGCGATGTACATAATCGCCGCGAACCACCCCTGCGTCGGGTTGGAGATCACATGGTTGCCCTGGATCACCTGACACCCTTCACACAGCTTAGCGTCCATCACCCGCAGCAGGCCGGGATCAACGACCGTGTCGGCGTCGAAGACGACAATCGCGTCATAGGGGGGGTGTTGGTTGAGGATGCGCTCGAAGAGCCAGGCAAGAGCGTAGCCCTTGCCGCGCTGTTCGGCGTTATGGCGCTCGAAGCAGATCGCGCCGGCGGCGAGGGCTGCTTCGGCGGTGTTGTCCGTGCAGTTGTCCGCGACGATGAACACATCAAACAGGTCCGCAGGGTAGTCTTGCTCTTGCAGCCGTTCGACCGTGCGCGCGATGGTCGCCTCTTCGTTGTGGGCGGGGATCGCCACCGCGAAGCGATGCGAGGGCCGCGCCGGCGGGTCTGGGCGCGGCTGGCGCGCACTGGCAAGCGCTAACAGGAAAAGGTAGCTCAGACAAGAAGTTACAAGACCGAGAAGGCCCCAGGCCGCCCAAGCGAGTATCCGTACCATCGTTGCTCTCTAACCTGCTGCCTGCCGATCACGCGCACCTCGCCTACGCCGGGCGCGTTGCCCATATGATTCATACCATCGACAGGTATTCTTCAAGTGAAGAGCGCGTGAAAAATATCATACAAACATTTAAAATCGCTGCACCTGGCGTCACACATGAACAACTCATCGAGACGGGTTCGTGACCTGCCTTGATCCCCTGAATTTTTCGATGATCTCAAGGGATTAACGCGAGGCAGAAAGGATGGCATCATTGCGTGGCGCGGCTCGTCTCCCCGACCGATTGCGATTTGTGTCTTCGACTCTGAATCCACACGACGATGTTCACAAGCGCCAACGCCACGAAAAGCTTCACGAACGGTTGCGCTACCAGACCGTAGCGCGTGCCGCCGTAGAACACCACCGTCAGCAAGACCGGATAGAGGATCAACATGTACGCCAGCACCCAGTTTCGCCACTTCGGGAGGGATTGGATCGCTCCGATGATCCCCAGCGCGTAGTAGACGGCGAACGCGCCGTAGATCAGCGGGTCGATGGGGGTTACAGCGCGCCCCTGGACGGAGGTCTCAAGCGGGGAGAAGAACCGGTAAATCTTGAGCGGGACGAGCCTCAGGAAGCCCTCCGGATTCTCTCGAATCCAGTCGAACCCCCACTGGTAGAGCGTGTCAGCTTTTTCCAGTTCGCCGAGTCCCTGAAGCTCCGGTATCGTTTCCACGTACACCACTTCATCAATGCCGCCGCCCTCGGACATCGGGTTATTGCCCTGGTAAAACGCCATTGCGGAGCTAAGCGAAAGCGAGAACGAAAACCGGCCCGACACGGCGTAGTTGCGCACAAACCAGGGTGCCAACACGGTCAGCATCGCCAGCCCGACCACGGCGGCGACGAGGACTCCCCTGCGCAGGCTGCGGAAGGCGGCCCAGCCCCAGACGATCAGCCAGATCGGAAAGAACATGAGGTTAGGCTTCATCAACACGCTTAGTCCCAGCAGCACGCCGCTGCCGATGGCGATGGCGGCCCACCGGGACGGCCAGGAGGTTAGTGTCATCCACAGGTATACCGCCGCGAGCAGGATCGGCAGATAGAAGGCCTCCGAGTAAATCAACCCGGCAGCGAAGATCAGCAGCGGGTTGAGCGCAAACCCCACGCCGGCCAGCAGGCCGACCCAGATTGAGCCGGAGATCTGTTTGCCGATCAGCGCCAGCAACAACGCGGTGAGTCCGCCCGACAACGCCTGGAGGGCGAGCACCACCATAAAATGGTTCGCGCCGAACACCGAGTAGATCAGGGCAAGGATCACCGGGTAGAGCGGCGCACGCCACATTGTCGATTCCCCTGGGACAAAACAGAAGCAGCCATAGTTGAGGAGGTTCGTCGCCAGTCCGTTGTAAGTGAATTCGTCTCCCCAGGTCAGTTCGTCCTTGCCGACGACCAAGACATATCCCAGCCGCACGATGATGGCGAGCACGATCAGCAAGATCAGCCAGGTTCTTTCGCTCCAGACTGCCCAAGGTGCGCGTCGGAGCGCGTTGGCGATTGGACTCATACGGACCTCCTCACTTTATCCGCATCCACGCCCGTTGCCGGACATGGGAGACACATGATGCCTGCACCCGCGATAGGTTCAATGCGTGTTGGTTGACTGTGAAAACCGATCAACGAACATGTTAGTAACCATATCTCTTTAAATTCTACCATGAGGTGGTATAGGTAAGGTGAACCCCCGGTAAAAGAATTCCTATAGCATTTCAGGCCGGCCTGAGCCTTACCGACGGATTCGGAACCCCCAGAGCAGCAGCACCGCTGCGATAAGCACCAATACCGGCACCACAGCGACCAACACCACTGAAGCGGCGGCCTCATCGACGGTGGATCGACCGACCGACGTTCCATCCCAGGGCACAGCGGTCGCAATGGGGGTGTTTCGGATCGGCGTTGGCAGCAGGAGCGGGGTCGCCGTCGGCGGCGGTGTGGCTGTCGGCGCAAGGGTGGCTTCGGGCAGCGGCCTCCCCGGTCGCTCAGCGTAAAAGACCTGGAGAGTGCTCCCAGCGCCGCCGGCGTAAATCTCATCGCTGCGGCGGTCGTGCCATACCATGTGCAGCCCATCTCCCGCATCTACCCGGATGCGCGGCCACTCGTTGTAATTCTCTGACTGATAAACAACCTCAGCAGTTCCCCATGACTCGCCATCCCATTCCAGGTGAATGACGCTCGATCCTTCCTCGTCCTCGGTGAGCGTGCCCACAAGTGCCAAGTGCAGGTTCCCCTGGCTATCGCGCGCCATGTCGTAGTCGTCCAGGCCAGTGTTGGGTCCAGGCCGGGCGAACACACCGGGGATGGCCTGCGGCTCCGTCCACGTTTTGCCTTCATCATCCGAAACCTGGTAATACACAGCCCTGTCCCTGCTTCGGTGAATCGTATCGAACACCAGGTGATAGACAACGACTAAGTTGCCATTGCCGTCCTTGCCGAAGGTGACCTCTTGCGGAAAGAGGCTTTCTTCGCCGATTTCCATCGGGCCGAAGGTCACAGGCTCTTCCCACGTCTTCCCGCCGTCGTGCGAAGCGACCAAGCTGACGCCTTGCAGTTGGCCCACACCGATAATGAAGTCTATCCCCTCATCCCAGGTCACGTATATATCGTTCTCGTTATCGACCCACAATCTTGGCTTTTCCGACCCCCACTGGGTTTTGCTGATGAATTTAATCGCGCTCCACGTCTGTCCGCCGTCATCGGAACGCCGGTACTGGACTTCAGAGCAGGCCGGACACTCCGGGAGATTGCCGAACTCCGACCTTAACGAAGTGGCGCTGCTAAACACCAGGTGTAACGTGCCGCGCGGGCTGGCGGCGAGGTCAGTATAGTACGCCGTTCCAGTACTAACGAGCCTGGGAGACGTCCACCCTTGAGGAAACGCGGCGTCGCCTATGGCCGCCTCAGTGTAGAGGATGGAATTTCGGCTGCGGAACACGGCATGTACCATCCCATCGGCAGTCACGGTGATACCGTTGCGCACCGTAAATCCATAGTCATTGGAGGCCAGCACGTCACGCCCGACCGACCAGCCTCCCGGACCTTTGTAACGGTACATCAACACGTCCACGGGGAAGTCATGGTCGCGCTGCTGGCCGGCGGACCACACTACATGCACGCCGCCCAGGGGGTCCAGCGCGAGGCTCGGCCACCACCCAAACTCGCTTTCGATGACCTCCGGTTGCGTCCATGAGGAGGTCTGCGCCCTGGAAAACGCGCCTGGAATGAGGACCAGGCTGGCGAGGGCAATCCACATCAGGATACGGATACTGCGACTCCAGTTCATTTCAGCCGCCTTTGTTCACGGTGTAAATTTCATAAACGACTTCACCGTTCGCTTGTGCAAGGGTGCGCACAAGAATGTAGCCAGCGTCGGTCGCCATCAGCAGAGTTGCGATGGCGGCGAAGCGGCGGTCGAACACCCGCCGGGTCCAGACAAACGTAAGCGCAATCGCCGCCAAGCCGAGGACGATGTAAGCCAGCCTGATCGTACCCGTGCTTACCCCAAACAACCCCAACACCGGCACAAAGATCGCCACCTCAAGCGCGCCGGTATAGGGCATGATGAGCATCGGGAACGGGCGCGCACCGAGGTTGATGATGGAGCGCGGCACATAATAGAAGTCCTGCCCCACATCGTAGCCCACGATGTTCATGGCGGGAAGCACTTGCAAGACCTCATCGTAGTACAGCCCTGGGAGGTCGAGATTGGCGATCGCCAGCGCCAGGTAGACGATAGCGCTCGCCAGCAGAACGAGCCACTCCCACCTCTTGACCGACCGCACCGTTATCGTAGACATCGCCCTTATTCCCTCTGTGCGCAAGGACGGCCATCCGAGCCACCCTTCATTCTGACGACAGCGTCACGTGGAAAACAGTCGTCTCGCCCTGCGAGAACACAGGTTCGAGCGCGGACCACCGCGCGGGATTGAAGTCGCCTTGAGCGCGCTCGTGCCTGCCGTAATAGACGTAGCGCACGTTGTACTCCCGGATCAGCGCCTCGCGCCAGGCGTCCTCCACGTCGGCGTCAAAGAACTTCTTGACCTGCTCCAACTTGCCGAAGTAATCCAGCGTCATGGCGTAGTGCGCCACAAACGCTGTGCCGCCGGTCGCGCCGGGGACAAACTGCCCGATCATCTCCGAACTCAGCACCACGTCGTCGGCAGCGACCTTCCCGTCGAGCCACTGTAACGCTGCTGCCTCGTCCCGGTAGATAAAGAAGGGGGAGTCGTGCCGGTTCAGGTCCACAAACCGCCACACAAACAGGTACACGTTGGTCGGGGTCACGACCAGCAACAACAGGGCGCTCATCGCGCGCCGACTGCCCCAACGGGGCCAGCGCGCCTGTATCAGCGGGACGACTCGATCCAGCCAGAAGCTCGCGGCAAGGATCGCCAGGGGGACCTGCCAGGGGTTGAGGAGGTGAATCTGAAATTCGAGCGGGATATAGATGATGAACAGGTGCACCACCGCCCACGTCTTGACGAACAGCCGGGGCTTCGACTCCTCCTGCCGGGGCCACACCAGGTCGGCGATCAGTCCACCCGCTACCAAGAATACCGTCCCGAATGCCAGCGCGTTGACGGGCATCCGCTCGAAAGTCTCAGGCCACAGCGATTGCGCCAGGCTTGCGACTGGCGTCGCTGCGCCGAACAGCAAAGTCAGCGCCAGCCACACCCTGAGGAACTGCAACGCCCGCGGCGAGGCGCGCCGGGAGCGCCACAAGTCTGCGAGCGGGCCTGCCAGCCCCAGGAGCAGCAACACGCCCATCAAAATCACCAGGCGGATCGGATCGGGCGTCCACACGCCGATGTTGACGAACTGATCGAGAATCACGCTCCATACCGGGTCGGCGCTGGTCAGAAAGAAAAAGTAGGCCGGCGGCCCAACCGAGATCAGCCCCACGATGACCGCCGCGCGAATCTCAAACCAGAGCACACGGCGTTCCCGGATCATCAGAACCAGCACGAAAGCGCCGATGACTCCGTACACGGTAATCAGGTCGTAGGCGTGCTGCAACCCCAACGACAACGCCACGACGCCGGCCAGCGCCGCCCAGCGCAATTGTCGCCGCCTTAAGGCGGTTAAGAACAACCCCAACGCCCCCACGATGTGGGCAGCGGCGATAGTGAAGTGCGGGCCGCCCATGAGCGCCAGGAAGCTGTTCGGCTCGGCGACGTACAGCGCCAGGGGGAAGTAGAGGTCATCGAGGTATTTTTGCACGACCAATATCCAGCCGAAGCCGGCGACGAACAGGATCAGCAGGAAGGCCAGCGCGCGTTTGAACGAGTCATGGATGCACAGCCGACTGAAGGCATACACAACTAGGCCGAAGACCAGCCCCGCTGGCCAGCGCAAAAGTTGAAGAAGCGCCGGGTAATCCCAGTTGGTGACCCTGGCGACTTGCGCCATCGCCCACCAAAACAGGTTGAAGAACACTGGGGCGTTCGGTTCTGGTGTCATCCGGTCGCTGATGAGGAAGCTGTCTTCGTGAGCGCGCATCCAGGAGAAGTACTGTAGGTGATCGACCACATTCAGGTGGACGCCGATGAATACGCGGTCGTCAGGTGTGGTCAGGTAGGCGAAGGTATAGGGCAGGCTGGTCACGACCAGGGCCAACACCGTCAGGACAAGCGCGTGCTTCCACCCGAATTCTCGAATCATGTCACTTTCTGTTCTCTGTGGGCGGCACCAAGTCCGCTTTCACCAAGCTGAGGTTCACTTCACGCACCGTCTGGCGAAGCATAGTCTACTGGCACATCGCGCCGTCTCAACCGCCGCGCCACAAACCGGATGCGGGGCAGGCCAAGCAGGACCAGCGCGACCAGAATCGCCAGCGGAACCAGGCTCAGCCACCCTTGCAGGCCGAGCAACATACCCAGGTTCCGCGCGATGTCGCCGCGCACCAACGCCGGCAGCGAGCGCTCGCCCAACGGGTTGGCGCCATAATCCGGAAAATACTGGCCGCCGATGGTCTCCGCCCACACCAGCGCGCCCGAAAGCGCCATGAACGCGGCGATGCCCAGCCTGGCCCGTCGATGCTCACCCCAGCGGTTGAGCACGAACACAACCGGCAGCGCCAGGAACGGCAGCATCGGCACCAGGTAGCGCGGCCCAACCGCGTATCCGCCCTGCCACATCACCGACGAGGCGTTGTAAAGGATGTAGACCACCACGCAGACCGTCAACACCCACCACTCCGGGCGGCGTTCGCGCTGCCGCCACAGGTACCACAGCCCCAGGAAACCGCACAGCAGGAACGGGCTGATGAAAAACAACCCCCTGAACGGGCTGAAGGTGATCCCCCACAGCGCCGGCAGTTTGGGATAGGTCAGACTCAGGAAGCCCTGGTAGTGCTGCTCTACAAAGTTGGGCGAATACAGGTAGCCAATCGGCAGGGGCGACCGGAAAATCGCCAAGTTGTATGCGGCCATGACCAGCCCGAAGGGCAGCGCGCCGGCGAACATCTTCCAGACTTCCCGCTTGCGTTCAAGCGCGTACAGCGCATAGAAAAAGAGCGGCGCGAGCAGCAGCGCTGCCGGGTACTCGCAGATGAGCGCCAACCCGAACAGCGCGCCCACCAGCCACAGCACGCGCGTGGTCGCCTGGCCCTGGCGCAGGCGGTAGAGCAGCCAGAAAGAGACGAACGCGCCCAGCGCGCTGAGCTGGTGCTGTGCGAAGGACCCTGAATAGGCGAACGCCGGCGTCGCCAGGCCGTAGGCCAGCGCCAGCCAGAAGGCGTAGATGTCTTTCTCCGCGAAACGCGCCGCGAAGGAGAAAAGCGCCACCCCCAACAGCGCTGACGGCACGGAAATAACGAAGAAGGTGACCATATAAAGCGCCGCCGCGAAATACACGGCGTCGCGCGTCGCGTCCGGGCCGCCCTCCGTAAGCGTGCTGGTGAACGCCTCACTTTCCGCCGCCCGTTGGATCAAGCGCTCCACCGGCGGCAGCGCGGCGATCACTTTGAACGCCGCGTACACCGGGACGCCCAGCAACGAAGGGCCGGGCGATTTATCCGTGTAGTAGTGACCCTCGAAGGATGCGTAGTCTCCCGTGTTGGTGTAGTAGTCGTCGATGCGCAAGGTCCCCTGATCCACAATCGCCAGGATCAGGTCCATGCGCGAGTTCTGCGCCCAGTCCGCCCAGCGCGGGAAGAAATAGCTGTAGCAAAGCAGCAGCACCAGAAAAAGCGTGATCGCATACCCGCGACGAGACATAGGCTCACCCCCCTGTCTTTGAGGCCAACCCCAGCAGGGTGGCGTAGGAGCGCACGTTGTGCTCCGCAAGCTCGCGGCGGGCGCCGTTGCTGACCGAGGCGACCATCCGCCAGATCCCCATCTTCAGCCACGAACTAAACCACACAACCGCGCCGTAAATCTGCGCTGCCCTTTTGCCGTAGTGCTTCCTGAAGAACTGCTGCTTGCTTCCGTAGAGGCGAAGGCGCCTTTGCAGCGAAACCCGGCCTGAGCTGCCGCCGTCGTGATGCACAATCACCGCCTCCGGCTGGTACATCACCAGCCAGCCGCCTTGCTTGACGCGGTAACACCACTCGGTTTCTTCGGTGTAGAAGAAGAAGGACTCGTCCATAAGGCCCACCGTCTCAACCACGTCCCGGCGGATCATCAGCGCCGCCCCCTTAACCCAGTCCACCGGCATGGCGCTGCGCGTGATCGGCGCGAAGGGGTAGTCCCCCAACAGCAAGCGCGTCACCTTTTCGCCCGCCAGCAACACCGACTCCTTAAAGACGGTCGGGAAGGTGTAAGACGACCGCTGCAGAGTGCTATCGGTGTTCAGTAACTTGGGACCCACGACGCCCACGTTCAGGTGCATATCGAGGAAACTCATCAGGGCGCGGAGCGCCCCCGGCTTGACCTCAGTGTCGCTGTTGAGGAGCAACAGATAGCGCCCCCGGCTCTCGCGCATCCCCTGGTTGTTGGCGGCGGCGAACCCCCGGTTCTCCCGGTTCTCGATCAAGCGCACCTGCGGGAAACGCGCGCGCACCATTTCAGGGCTGCCGTCGTCGGAGGCGTTGTCCACCACGATGACCTCGGTCCTGGGCACGTCCAACGTGTCGTAGAGGGATTGCAGACACGCCGCCAACAGGTCGGAGGCGTTCCAACTGACGATGATGATGCTGAGATTCAGCGCATCGACCGGGTTGAGCGGTCGCAGGAGTCCATTCATGTTGTCTTCCTCTGCTTTTTGATAATCTGCTCCACGGAGAGAACGCTGCCCATGAACATCCATCCCCACACGGTGTGCCCGAACGCGACAATCCCCTGAGTATACGCGAAGGGGATTACCCAGTCACCCAGACCCATGGCGACGGTGACGCCGATTGTGCCGGCGAGCAGGCTTGCCGCCAGCCCGTGCAAGAACCCCCCACGCGGCACCGCGCGCACTACCTGGACTGCCTTCCAGAGCGCTGTAATGACCAGCGCGACGAGCAGCAACAGGCCCACCACGCCGAACTGCGCCAGCACGTCAATGTAGTTGCTGTGCGTCGCCATCGCATTTTCGGGGATATACGTCATGTAGTAGGCGGCGTAGCCAGCCGGCCCGGTGCCCAGGAACCAGTGCCCGTTCGTCATCAGCAGGTTCATATTCCATGCCTGGAGGCGCGTGACTCCTGATGCGTCTTCCTCTTCTGCGAACATCTGCACGTAACGATCGAAGTCTAGCACCATCACAAAGAGCATGATTACGACGGCTATCAGCAGCAACCTTGGCGATTTCACCGTGACCAGCACGGCGAACACAACCAGAATGAGCACCCAACCGCTCAGCCACTCGCTTACGAGGAAAAACGAGTGGTAAAACCAAACCCCCGATATGAAGATCATCAACGCCTTGATCCGCCAGTTCAGACCCTTGTTGAAGAGCACCTGCCCCATGCAGAAGGCCACGACCCACATGCGGAACAGGCCGAAGGTGTTCAGGTCACCCAGAATCGGAACCCCTCGCATTGAGAAAAGGTGATGCGCCTGACCCACAGTGACCAGCCCGCCCTGAAGCCCGGCGACGACGAACATCCCCACGATGATGCGAAACCACTTTTCGTCGTGGAGCCGGCTCGCCAGCATCAGACTCGCCCCCACTGAAGCGAGCACAACCAACAGAGTCGCAAAGCGGGGGTTGAACGATGCGCTCCACATCCCGCTCATGACAACCAGTGGGTCAGGGTAGCTGTTGCTCCACAGGAATGAGAACAGCGCCACGCCGCCAAACGCCAGCAACAGCGTCGTGATCGGCGACGGGACCAACCCCAACCGTTTCTCAAACAACAGGAGGCGTAACAACCAGATCACGAGGAGCATCAGCGCGAACAACAGGCTCGCCACCAGCGGGCTGCGCGTGCCGGTCGAGAGGCTGAAGCGCACCCAAAGCGTAATGAAGGAGAAGATGATAATTCCCCACTCCAGGTAGTAGAGGCTGAACAACGCAATGAGCAGTCCTGCTACTCCTCCGATCATAACCATGAGGTTCTCCGGCGACTGCCACACGACCAGCACCCCCGCCGCCAGACAAAACGCCCATGCCGCCAGCACCACCAGCGGCCTGAACAACAGGCTGTAGTGCCGGTTAAACACCGCCGCCGGGAGATCAAACAACAACCTTCCGGGAAGATCGATGAGGACCTGAACTCGTTGGATCATCTCTGCACCTGTGCAGGCGTCCCGGACTCGCGGCAGATGGCGTCCACAAACCGGAGCAGCCGGTCGCCTACCTTCGACCAATCGTACTGACTTTCCACCAGATGGCGGCCCGCCGCCGCGAGCGAGGCGCGCAAGGCGGCGTCGCCCAACAGACACAGCACGGCCTCGGCAAACGCCGCCGGCGTATCCGCGATCAAGATGTCCCGCCCCGGAGTCACGTCCAGCCCTTCCGCGCCTTTCGTTGTCGAGACGACCGGGACGCCGCAGGCCATCGCCTCCAGAATCTTCAGGCGCGTGCCGCCTCCGACACGGAGCGGCGTGACGCAGGCCCAACTCTGCGCCAGGGTCGGCGTGATGTCGTCCAGGTAGCCGGTGAAACGCACCTGGGGGCGGCGCGGAAACCCGTTCAGGTTCACCCCTTGGGTGCTGCCGGTGATGCGCAATTGCACCGCCGGGCGCGCAGCGGCCACCAGCGGCAGAATCTCGCCAGCGAACCACGCCGCCGCGTCGTAATTGGCAAAGTACGACAGCGCCCCCGGATAGATCAGCGTGTCCGGCTGCGGCGGGCCGTAGTCACGCGCATACGCCGCCGTGTCCACCCCGTTCGGGATCACCGCCAGCGGCCTGTCGCCTGGCGCGGCGCGCGCGACGTTTTCCGCCTCAACGGGCGAGGCCACCGTGCAGCCGTCGAAAGCCTGGCGTGCGCGGCGTACATACTGCACCAGCTTGAGCCACGTCAGCCCGTAGCGCGCCCGCTTGAGCGCCGACGCCTGCTTTTCAAACTGGTCGCGGAGAACGGCGACCTCGACTTCCTCGAACAGGCGCTTCACACCCTTCAACGGCAGGGCGTAAGGCGTGGTCGGCGTCTGAGAAGCAATGACCAGATCGTAGCCGCCGGCCCGCGCTTCAGCCTGTACCAGCCGGTTCATGTCATCGCTATATACGTCCACCAGCCAGCGCGGCCACGGGTGAAAAAACCCGGCCAGCGCGCGCAGCCGGCCCGGCGCGAAGCGCACCTTAGGCGCGTGATGCACGCGCGCGCAAAAACCTTCAAGCGCAGCCACGCGCTCCGGCGTCGCCTCGCCCGGCTCGGCGAAGGCGAGCAGCGTGACCTCGTGCCGCCGGGCAAGTTGCCGCAACAGGTGGTAGACACGCAGCTTGCTGCCGTTATCCGGCGGATTGGGCCACCACCATGATAAAAACAGGACTTTCATACCGCTACCGTCTTGCTTCTCCCAAGCGCACACGAAAAATCCGCGTTGGGCACCGCCGTCAACCCTATTCCACAGCATTATCGTCGCCGCGGAAGTGTAAGCGCGCGCTTGTAGACTTCTATTACTTCGCGCGCAATCTTGTCCCAGGAAAAATGCATAATACGCTCATATCCCAGCGCTTGCAGGCGCTTGTGCTCAGCGGGGTCGCTGAGCACAGATTGGAGGTTGTTGGCCATGGCAGTGAAGTCATTCACATCGCTCAGCAGGGCAGCGTCGCCCACAACCTCGGGGATCGCGCCGCGATCCGAGGCCACCACCGGCGCGCCACAAATCATGGCTTCCAACAAAGGCAGGCCGAGTCCTTCGTACCAGGAAGGGAAAGCGAGCGCGCGCGCCATGCTGTATAGCGCGTACAGGTCTGTGTTGGATGGGCGGATGAGCGCCTGCGCGTAGCCAGCCGTGATCGCCTCCTGAACCGGTTTGGGCAGAGCGGGTGTGCGTGAGAAGAACACAATCAAGTGGTTTTTGCGCAAGTCCTCCGGGAGGAGTTCCCAGGCCTTGACCAGTGCGCCGGGATTCTTGAGTGCGTCAGTTATTACGAAAGGTTTGCTCAGATTGTACTTTTGGCGCACTTCCGCCAGCGTCGCTTCGTCGTCAACCTTCTGAACTGCCGGGGAAGGGGGATGTGTCATGGCGACAATGCGGTCTGAATCGAAGCCGCTCATTCGAACGATGCGACTCTTCGAGTAATTCGAGACCGTGATAAGCAAATCCGCTGCGTAGAGGGCGCGTCTTGAGCAGACGTGCAGATAGGTCATCATGACTATCGTTGATAAATCTTTCTTGCTGTTGCGAATGAGATAGGGTAGGGGCAGGAGGTTAACATGGTCGTGCAAAGTAATGACGGTGCGCGCTTTGGGCGGCCCGAAACCATAATTGGCCGGGAAATGCACCACATCGAGGGAGTCCTGCGCCATCATCCGGCTGAGAGCGTAAGCATCGTTAAAAACGCTCGATAAAGCATTGCGGTAAGGCAGGTAACGCACCATCGCATTCGCAGGGAGTTCGGTCAATTCGAAGGATCGCTTCGTATCCGCGTACAGAAAGAACTGGTGTTCAGGAGCCATCTGAACGAGAAGGGGCACAATACACTCAACGTAGGTGTGCACACCACCAACGATGCCGTGTGACAGATAACGAACATCGATCCCGATACGCATCGTTTCCATCCTCTTTGAAAGTCGAGTCACGTCTGCGGTCTAAGCCGTCTTCCAACCATCTCGATCAGGCGTGTGCGCTCATCCCGGCTGTACGCGCCGGAGAACCAGACCGCAATTAAATACAACACTCCCGTAACCGGAAGGGTGACAAACAGGCCAAGACCTGCGTTGCGCATCACCAGCAGCAGCAGTCCCATCCCCAGAGCGGCGATAACGACGCGCAGCGACTTAAAGAATTGAAGGCCGCTGCCCATCCGCGTCCGAAAGAGGAGATAGAATAACACCAAACCGACTGCATCGGTCAGCACCGTAGCGAAACACGCGCCGACAAGCCCCAGGGGGGGGATAAGCACGGCGTTCAGAACCACGTTGACGACTCCGACGAAGACGATGATGGTCGCTGAAGCTTTCTCTTGTCGGATCGCCATCGCCATGCTCGCTGCAAACGACGTATAGGTCACAAGCGGCACATCCCAGATTAAGATCGCAAACGCCAGCGCTGCGGGGAAAAGCCCTGGGTAGAGGAACCCGATGATCTGATCGCCCAGCAACGCGCCGCCAATCGCAATCGGCAACCCAAGCGTCAGGAGGACGCGCACGGTCATGTAGTACCAGGGACGGACCGACTCCGGGTTCCTGGCGTAGTCGTGCGCCAGGGTCGGAACGATAGCCGCGTTGAAAGCGCCAAACAAGTGAAGCGTCTGCGTCAGCCGGTAGGCTGTGTTATACCACCCCACTGCCTCATCCGGGACGTAGGCGCTCAGGAAGACGGTATCGACCCGGAACGTCAACGACAGCGCGAGTTGAATGGCTCCGAAAGGCAAGCCACCCCGAATGAGCGCCCACCACGCTCGGGGCGAGACGCGAAACCGCCCTGGTCCCAACTGGTGACGCCGGATAGCGATCAACTCTAGGCTGATCATGATGGGCATGACATAGAACTGCGGCACCAGCAACCACAGCCAGTTCAGGCCCAACAGCAGAAAAACGGCGACGGAGGCCATGTACAGGACCTGCATCACGACGTTGAGGACCGAGACGTAATCGAGGTGCTCATTGCCTGTAAGCACACTGATCAGGGGCGCATAAATCACCTGGAAAAAATACCCTGCCGTGTAAAGGGCAATGCCGATGACGATCTCGGTCGAGTATCCGTAAGCGACGCCTGCCACGACGGTAATGATAGAGGCGGCGGTCGCCATGACGATGCGCAGGGCTACTGTGTCCCAAAAGAGTTCAATCAACTTGCTGCGGTCGCGGGCGACCTCGCGGGCGAGATACTGGACGATGCCCAGGTCGCCGATGAACGCGAAAATACTCACCCATGCCAGGACAATCGAATAGCGCCCAAATTGCTCGCCGCCCAATGTGTTGATGACATAGACGTTGAACAGAAACCCGACCACCTTCAAGGTGAACTGAGCGCCCAGGCCGAATGCCGTGTTTCGCGCGATAATCCTGCCGGAGCGTTCTCTAGCCCCAGGTTGCGCTGCGATTGGCTGGCTCTTCCCATCCGCTGCTTGTTGCTCAAACATGTCGCCCCACTATGCGTGCTACCTACGCCCAACCAGTGCCACACCTGATCTCCCTGGAAACGCCGCGCGGCATCAAGGGATTTCAACGAAGTCGAGATGCTGGATATAGGTGAATTGCTCCGGCGGGTTCAGTCTTCCGTCTTGATGCACGTCGCTGTAATAGTGCAGACTGCGGTAGAAAGCCTGCTGCGGCGTGAGCGCTTGCAGCGTCCCCGCCAGAACATCCTTCCGAACAAAAAAAGCGTTGGTGCCGGTAGAGTCACAGCCCACCAGCGCGTAGCCTTTCTCGTGGGCGAGTTTGGTTAACGCTGTCAAGGAAGCGCCGAAGTAGAAACCGCTGTAGTGCCGGGTGAAGCGGTTGAGGCCGGGCTGATAGGGTATGGTCAGCGAGCGCTCAGGCCCATACACCGGGTTGTATTCCACCACCATCACGCGCGGCCTCACCACGTCGATGGCCTTCCAGACCCAGTAATCGTTGCTGTCAATATCGATGCTGAACAGATCAGGTTCGGGGACCACCTGATTCTCCAGGAGCGTCTGGTTGATGTTCTCCGGCGTGATGGTACGTTGAACAATCTTCACCTCGTCACGCCGCGCACCCAGCATCGCGTCGTAGTATTCACGCGCGCTCAGGGTATCGAACTCGTCCATCTCCATCAGCAGACCCCTCCAACCAAAGTTGATCGCCAGGTTGGCGGAATTGCACTCCCGGCCATCCTCAACCCCGAACTCCACGAAACAGCGATTGGTCGTGCCAACCTGGGAGAAAATGTAGAGCAGGATGCCATCTTCGCCGTTTTGCGAGTAGACGCTCAGTTCGTACCTGTTGATGACCGATTTCGGGTGGCACTCCGGCGCCATGTCCCGGTACCGGTCGTACAGCATCAGCGCGGTGATGCGCTGCATGTTCCGCTCCAGTTGCTCAACACGCCACTGCGCTTTTCGCAAGAATCGGAGCAAACGAAACGTGGTCAGCGGAAGAACAATCGGCAGCAGCCACTTCGCCGGTCGTTTCATCGCTCTGAACACGAATTTCATCACCGACCGAGCCAGGACGACCACCGTGCTCTGCCGTTCAGACGGCAGGCTCTTGGGTCTCTGCCTCTCCGGTGTAAGCGTCCTTGAACTGTCAAGCTGGTCCATCCACAGCCTCCTGCTGCGTTTTGGGTCCAACGGTACCAGTGGTGCCAAACGCCTGCTGGACAGCGGGCGTCAGGATGTTGAAGCTGGAGATCATCCCGTTCGGGTACATCGAACCGGCGAGCGAGTCCAGGCAGGCAAAAGTGTTCCGCCAGCCGTCCCAGTTCACGATCACCATCGCCGCGTTGGGCCGGGTCGTCGTCACGCCTTCCTCCTACCCTGCGCCAGCACCCGCTTCTTGAACAGGTCAAACGTGAGCAGATTCCAGGTGAACCAATCCGGCTGCTTGAGCTTCTGCTCGAAGTCGGCCTGATCCAGAAAGGCCGGCCGCTCGATGGCTTGCACCCGGTCGCGCAGGGGGCCGCTGCACATCCACGCCAGCAGATCTTCATAGAAGCCGCTGGTCATCTTCGTCTTATCCAGCCGGTAGGTGGATTTTGACTCCAGGATCGTCTTCGGAATGGGCTTGACGCGATGCTTGAAGTAATAGCGCTGCCCTGGGTGGACGGCCATGACCGCCGTGAGCAGGGTAGTGTCTATATATGGAAAGGCCAATTCCCGCCCAAAGGCCAGCATAGCCTGTTGCCAGAGCGCCGCCGTGTCGTACTGGTTGCTGAGCGTCGCCACGACGTGCGCCTTCTCGTTCAGGTCTTGGGTGTCCAGGTACTTGACTTCCAAAGCCTGGCGGTAAACCAGCGCCTCGCGGACTTTCGCCTGTCCGAACGCCCGGCGCATCACGTCCCAATCGGTGTATGCGCTGACGTTCAGCGGGTAGTGCGGCGAGGCGGGGTCGTCGAGGCTTTCGAGCACGTCGGCCATGTAGCCAGCGCCGTAGGACTTGGACTGCCAGACGGGCGCGAGCGCCGCGCTCACCCAACGCAACGCCTTCGGCGGCCAGTGGCGGTATCGCGTCTGCGCCTGATGGAACTCCTTCGCCTTCGACGCGCCGTGCAGCACGTCGGCCCCGCCGCCCATGAACAGGAAGGTGAACCCGTTCGCCTGTGCATACCGCGCCACCGGGATCGCGCAAGGCACCGGCTCGTGGTGTGGCGGCTGCCCCAGGATTTCGATAGCCTGGACCAGCAGATCGGCGTACTGTACTGGCGTCACCTCAACGAGGTGGTGGTCGGCACCCAGGATGCCGGCTGCCTCATACGCATATTCCACCTCGCGGCTGAAGAGCGGCGTCATCATCGCATAGCTGAGGGTCGGAAAAGGCTTCGGCGCGGCAGGGTGCTGGTTGATCGCCAGTTGCAGCGTCGAAGAGTCCACGCCTCCGGACAGCATCGTGGTCGCGCGCCGCTCCCCGCCGTTGACGTAACAGCCCATCACCGCGACCATTTGTTCAAAGTAGTGCGCAACGGTCGCGTCGTCCACGGGCCGGTAGACGTCGGGGCGATAGGCGCGCAGGTCGCGCACGAGCGCGCTGCCGAAGTCGCCTTCGCGCCAGGTGAAGACCGCGCCGTGATCGACCCGGTACACGTCGCGCAGGTAGGTTTGATGGCCCGGCACTGACCGGAAGATGAAGTGCAGCGGCACCGCTTCGGGGTTCAGTTGCGGGCCATCCGACGTGCCGTCGAGCAGGTCGGCCATCAGCCGCAGGTTATTGGCGCACAGAAAATGATCACCGTCGGTCCAGTAATAGAGTTGCGGCACACTGAGCAGGGTCTTAAACGCGCAGAAATGCGGCGCCCGCTTGCTGAAACACAGCAGCGCCGCGTTACCCTCGATGACCTCGTATTGCGCGCCCGTCGGCGTGATCCAGCCGCGTTCGAGGATGGTTTCCGTGGAGAGCAGCGCGCTCCCATCATGAACCTGCCCCAACTTGATGCAGATCGTTGCGTCGTTCTCGGCCACGTCGGCATAGACGGGCATAGTGTAGAAAAAGTAACCGCGCTCGCCGATGCGCACTGTGCACACGCCGTCCAGGCTGTTCACCTGTGCTTCCAGTTCGAGCGGCGCGGGCGTTGTGATCCAGCCAAAGGCCAGAAAGGGATGCTCATTAGCCATGGATACGTTTCCCCTGATGCTGTTCAACACCACCCAATTCCTGTAATCTCACCCTAAACTCATTTGGTGGACAGTTGCGCCTTGCCAAGCCGCCCTCGGAAGAAGTCGCCGACGGCCTGGAGCATCGCGTCGCGCTGAGGGCGCTTGTGCCGCCACTTGCGCCGCAAGCTCCAGCTTGCCAGCGTGCGCACATATTCAAGCGTGAGGTGCGCCCAGGCCATCGCTCCCGCGCCCGAATAGTGCAGGAACAGCAGCCGGTTGCGGGTCATGTAATAGTGCACGCCGGGCGACGCTTCCCGCTGCGTGAGCGAAATCTTGTGCCAGATTTTCGCCTTTGGCACGTGCACAATGCCCACGCCCGCCTTTGACGCCCGCGCGCACCACTCTGTCTCCTCATAATAGATGAAGAAGCGGGGATCCAGCAGCCCCACCCGTCTCAGCACCGCCTGATCCACGAACAGAGCGCAGCCTGTCACAAAGTCCACCCGGCGCGGCGTCTCCCCGAGCTGTCCCCGGTCGATCTCGTTGACGCTGAGCATGTGCGCGTCGCCGCGCCGCCAGTCGATTGCGCCCCCCGCGGACCAGATGCGCTCCGGGTCCTCGTGGTAGTAAATCGTCGGCCCGGCCACGCCCACCGCGGGGTCCGCCTCGACCGCCTCCACCAGCAGATCGATCACGTCCGGCGCGACGAGGGTGTCGTTGTTGAGCAAGAGCACATAGTCCGCCCTACCGTCCAGCGCGCACTCCATGCCGGCGTTGTTGCCGCCCGTGAACCCCATGTTCTCCTTCAGCGGGATCCGGGTGACTTGCGGGTGCTCACGCCGGATGACCTCGACGGAATTGTCCGTCGAACCGTTGTCCACCACGATGGTCCACACGTTGGGATATTGCAACCCCGCAAGCGATTCCAGGCAGGGGAGGGTGTGATGTAACTCGTTCCAGTTCACAAGCACAATCGCCACTTTGGGTTTTGTCGCCGTCATAAATCCTCGCTTTCAAAGGTGTAGTGAGACCAACTATGCATGAGGCTTATTGACGCCACGCCGGCGGCATGTTGATCGCCACTTCGATGTTTTCAAACTTCTTGCTGGTCCGCGCGCCCACGCGATGCACCCACGCCGCCATCCGGCATAACCCTTCTTCCAACGGGGTCTGCGGAAGCTTGCCGAAGACCTCTTGAGCCGCCGTGTGATCGCTATAGGCAACCTTGACCTCTTTGCGCGCGTCGAGGTGGACCACCGGATGGGTCGGAACTCCCATCGCCGACGCAACCGCGGCGGCCAGGTGATTGACCGTATATGGGGTGTCTGCGCCGACGTTGAACACGCGGTTATAGGCCGCTTTGGTTACGGGCGCGGCGGCGAGGGGGCCAACGATGTCGCCGATGTAACTGAAAGCGCGTTGCTGCTCGCCGTCCCCGAATATGGTCATGGGCAAACCCTGGAGGATCTGGTTCATGAAGATGCCCACGACGTTGCGATACTTGTCGCCGATGTTCTGGTACTCGCCGTACACGTTATGCGGTCTGAAAACCACGTAGTTCAACCCAAACATTCGGTGCGCCGCCATGAGATCCAGCTCGACTGCGTACTTGGCGATCCCGTAAGGATCCTCCGGTTCTGGCACGGTGTCCTCGCGCATCGGGACCTGGCTTGGGCCGTACACGGCGATGGAACTGGTAAAGACAAAACACTCCACGTCATGCTTAACTGCCTCGTTGATGAGGTTCACGCTGCCGATCAGGTTGTTAGTATAGTTGAAGCGCCGGATAAAATGGCTCAGGCCCTCGGCGGCGTAGGCGGCCAGGTGATAAACATAGTTAAACGAATGCTCCGCGAACAGCGCGGCGATCAACTCTGCGTCAGTCACCGACCCGTGCACAAACTTCACGTCCTCCGGCAGGTTATCCCGGTAACCCCCGGACAGGTCGTCTAAAGCCACGATCTCGCAATCCCCAGACGACAGCAATTTTCGCACCAGGTTAGCGCCGATGAAACCGGCAGCGCCTGTCACCAGCGCAACTTTCCTTGTCGTCATGTCCATCCCTCCGCAAGTTTGAGATGTCAGGGAAGTCTTCTTGCCTTCCACAAAGAGATTCACGCTAAGCCTGGGCCAGGGCCGAAGCCCGGTCACCGATGGCGCGCGCATAGACTTCCTCAAGCTCGTTCACTTCCTCGTCCACCGTCTTGATCGGGGGCAGCGCCCCGGCGAAGCGGTCCACCAGCGCCGGGTCATCGGTCAGGCGTTGCAGACAGGCCGCCAGCGCGCGGGCGTTCCCGGCCTCGAACACGAGGCCGTTGACCTCGTGGTTCACCAGTTCGGCCATGCCGCCCAGGTCGGAGGCCACCACCGGCGTGCCCGCTACAAACGCTTCGAGGATGCTGTTGGGGCTGTTCTCGTACCACAGCGAGGGCACCACCAGCGCGTCCAGCCCCGCAAGCACCCGGCCCACATCGGCGCGCCCGTACTGGCCCTCAAAGTGGATGCGCGCGTCGTCGCCGGCCATGTGGCGCAAGTGGGTCGCGTAGTCTGGGAAGCGCGCCAGGTCGCCATAGATGAAGAGTTCCGCCCTGCCCCGCAGCGCCTTGAACGCTTCGAGCAACACGTGGACGCCCTTGTGCGGCGACACCTGCCCGGCGAAGCCGACCCGCAGCGCCTCGCCGCGCGGCGCGCGTTCGTAAGGCGCCCACTGGCTCACGTCCAACCCCTGACGCATGAACACGAAGCGCTCGCCCCGGAACCCTTCACGCTCGTACAGGCTTTTCAAGAACTGCGAGGGCGAGATGACCCAATCGACCCTGCCGAACGCGCGCCGCAGGTAGGCGCGCCGCTCCTGCATCCCGGCGGCCGCCTCTGCCACCCCGGTGAGCTTGCGCGCAGCCTCGCCCCGCCACACGCGGAGCATCGCCCGGCCAAACCGCCCGCCGGTCAATTGATCCGGCAACCTGAAACGGCGCTGACCCTGCGCCAGGCAGAGCACGCATTCCATCGGGTCGGCGGGCACATCGCACAGCGCCCCCCCCGCGCGCACCAGCGTCAGGCGCGGGCACAGGAACCAGAAATCGGTCAGCGTCAACACCACCGGCAGCCCGGCGGCCTTCGCCGCCTCGATAGCTGCGCCGGTCATCAGATACCCGCCGATGAGGTGCATGAGTTCCGCGCCCCATGCGCGCACGAACGCGCTCACCGCCGCGCCGATGGCCGGGTTGGCGTACTCCCAGTGGAACGGCAGGCGTTCGACGTTCACACCCAGGCGGCGCACCGGCACGCCCTGGAACACCTCGTCGCTGGCGGTCGGCTCCACGCCGAAGCGCGCGTCGTGCTCCACCGCGATCACGCGGGCGTCGTGCCCACGACTGATCAGCGCGCGCGCAGTGCGATAGGCGCGCCACTCAGCGCCGCCCTGGTAGCGCGGCGGGAAGTGATGGACGGCGATGGCGATTTTCACAAGGACACCCTTTTCATCACACGACCCCTTCCACGCCCGCCGCGACCGGCGCGGGGTCGCCGTCAAAGAGCAAACGCATCATCATCTCGAACGACATCAGCGGCGCGAGCCGCCCGATGGTGTGCAACTCATGCCCCGCCAGGTGCCGCGCCCACAGCGAGCGCACCAGGTCAGGGTTGAAGATGCCGCGCGCCAGCGTGCGCTCGTCGAAGAGCAGCCTCTCACTCCACGCGCGCAGGTCGGTGCGCAGCCATTCCTCGTAGTCCGCGTAGAGGACGACGGTCTCAGTCGCGTCGCCGCCCACGTACCGGCGCACGAGCTTCCCCGCCTTGCGCGCGACCTTGTGGGCCAGGACGTACCAGCGCCGGTCGGTGATCGGCACGCTGTTGCTCGCGTAAGGAACCATGGCCAGGTGCGGCATCTCGCGGTTGATGACCGCCGCCTGCAACCGCCCGCCCAGGCGCATCTCCAACGGCAGCCCCAGGACGAAATCGATCAGGGGGTAGTCGCCGAACGGGTAGCGCATCTCGATGTGCGAGCGCATGAAATTCGCGTAGTTGTGCGTCAGCCGGGTAGTGTGGTTCCAGGCCTGCCAGTAGTTCAGCCGCCGTTCGGGGCTGAACTTGAGGTATGCACACGCCTCCCGGCGCAACGACTCAAACGCCAGCTCGTTAAGGCCGGCGTAGGCGTCGGTGAAAAGCAACCTGGCTTCCGCTTCCAGGAAGCCCGGCCATGACATCACGCCCGACATGGCGTGGAACAAATGCGTCTCCCAAGCCACATCGTCCATCGAGTGCGCCATGGGCGGCATCAACTCGTAGGGTCGGGGGGCGAGAAACTCGTCGCCGGCCCAGCCGGTCAGGTTGAAGTCGATGGTCCCGCGCATGGCCGGCAGGGTAGTGATGCCGTGCATATGCACCCAGTTGTGAAGCCCCTCGGTCAGCGCCAGGTGAAAGGGCGCGTTCGCCTCCACCCACCTGCCGTCGGTGAACTCAAAGTAATAGTGCACGCTGCCCGCACGGTCGGCCAACTGCCGGGCGTAGATCACATCGGTGCTCTGGCGCTGCCCGAAGTTCACCGTCGTGACACACCGACCGCCCTCCGTCGCCAACCCCAACGCCAGCCGTGAGTCCAGGCCGCCGCTCAGGTAGAGGCCGGGACGCAGCCCGCCGTCCAACAGCCGGTCCATCGCCGCGCGCAAAAGCCGCGCGGTCTCGGCGACGGCATCCTCGAACGTCACCGACGGCGGCGGCGCGGGAATGTGATCGTAGTCCCAGTACCGCGTCAGCGTGAGCGCGTCGGCGCGCGCGTCGTAGCGCAGGATGCTGGCGTAGGGCAGTATCTTCACCCCTTCAAAGAAAGTCTTGTCGCCCAGCAAGCGCTGAAAGCGCAGGCACTCCGCCGCCGCCGCCAGGTCGAGCCGCTTCTCGAAACCCCGGTCGCACGCGAAGGCTTTCAGTTCCGGCGCGAACACCAGCCGCCCGCCGTAGTGCGCGTAGAACGTCTGGTAGCGCCCCAGCCGGTCGTTGACCAGCCATAGCGTTTGGGTCGTCCCATCCCAAATGCACGTCACAAACGGCCCGTGCAGCCGGTTCACGAAGCCAACGCCGTGCGCCTGGTACAGGCGCAGCGTCAGCTCCTCGAAAGTGTCGGTTTGGAAAACGACGCCTTGCGTTTCCAACTCACGCCGGAGCGGGGCAGCGTCGTAGAGTTCGCCGGTGAAGAAAACGACCAGGTCGCCGTCGCAGGCGGGTTGAGGGCAGCGGTTGAAAACGCCGATGCCGACCCGCCCAAGCGCGGCGTGAGGCGCGACGTGGGTATCCACCTGGTACCAGGAGCGATGCGTCATCGCCGCCGTCATCGCGGTTAACCGATCGGTCTGTGCGTTCGTTTCATCGCCGCTACAGACGCCAAAGACGCCGCTCATATTGGTACGCTCGCTTTCTGATCGATTTCAGGGTGTCGTCGAAGTCATGTCGCCGGCTGAGTCCATAGCAGAGGAACTCAAGCGGGTTGCTCTGGGGACCCCTTCTCTGTCGGTCCCAGTTCGAGCGCACCAAGGTCTGTGAAGGGCAACACTCGCGGCGACTCGCTGCCGTTCGGTTGGGGAACCAGGGCCGGCGTCCGCGCCGCGCCGTCCCTCCGCGCCTCGACAGGCAAGTCCTCCTCGCCCAGCTCCTGATTCAGAAAGCCCTTCAGGCTACCTTCAGAGACCCACCAGCGGAACAGTTTGCGCATCCCCGACAGGCGTCCGGCCTTGCACCATTGGATCGCCGTGGATTTCCGCACCCCTAGCCGCTGGGCGATGTGCGCGGCAGAGAAGTAGACGGTCCCATCCCTTCGCCTCCAGATATAGCCCACAGGGAGACGGTGCAGGAACGTGAGCCGCCGATAAATGCGCCCGGCCAGGCCAGTGGCCGCCTCGTCGGCGTCGTAGCGGTAGCGGTAGCCGCTGCGCTGTCCTTCGAGGGTGATCGGCGCGCCAGTCATCGCCACACCCAACAGGTTAACGTTGCCGGGCGCGAGCAGGCGCTCTTTGGCCTTGCGCATCATCCGGCGCGTGACCCTGCCCACACGCGCGATCAGCACTGTGCCCTCGGCCAGCGCGGCCAGGATGACTGCATCAGGGGCGACCAGCACCGGCGGGGTGTCGATCACAATGTAATCGTAGCGGGTCTTAAGCAGCGCAAGCAGCGTGGCGGCTTCGGGCGAACCGAGCAGGGCGGCAGGGTCGCGCCGCGCCACGCCGGTGGTGAGCAGAGACAGGTGGGGAGTCCCGGTCTCGCGGATGGCCTTGTTCAACAGCGCCTCGCGCGCGTCGGGTTGGACGGTCAACAGGTCGGCCAGCCCGACGATGTTGGGGAGGTCGAAAAGCTCGTTGAGCGAAGGGTGGCGCATGTCGCCGTCGATGATGAGCGTGCGCATCCCGGCCAGGGCGCTGGCGACGCCCAGGTTCGCTACCGTGGTGGTCTTGCCGTCCTTCGGGCGCGGGCTGGTAATGAGCACCACACGCACGCTGTGCGGCGACCGGGTGAGCGCGATGCGCGCGCGCAACTGGCGCACGGCCTCAGCTTTCTGCGAGTGTGGACGATAGCGCGTGACCACCGGGTCGCGTCGTGAAGGCGGCGCCAGCACCCCCAGCGTCGGCAGCCCTTCCACCTCGTCGATGCCCTTGTCGCGCCAGCGCAGGGTATCGTCGAAGAATTCCAACAAGACCACAGCGCCTCCGGTCACCAGCAGACCAAGCGTTGCCCCTAAGAGCACGTTCATGGTCTTGTTCGGCGCGACCGGCGTGGGATTCGGGTAGGGGTGCTCGACCCACATCACCACGCTGGCTGGGTTGGTCGCGGTCAACTGCGCATATTGGACGACGATGGCCTGGTTATCGACCAGCGCCGTCTCAAGCTGGTTAATCAAGTCCTGCGCCTCGGCGATCTCGGCTGCCGAAGTCATCTCAAGCATGGCCTGGCGCTGTGCGTCGATCTGCTGCTGGAGCGCCTGCGACCGTTGTTCCGCCGCCGCCTGCGCTTCCAGCCATTGGCGGCGGGTATCCGTGTCGGCGAGCGGGTTTTGCTCTTCAACAAGCTGCCGCCCCAGCTCTTCGGCGTTGGCGGCGGCCTGCAAGGGGTCGGGGTCATAGACCAGGATTTCCAGCAACTGGGCGTCCGCGACAACGTTCACCTGGATGCGCGCGGCCAGCTCGTCAGGCCCATAGTCCAGGCCCCGCGCCTCGATCACCGCCTGCGTGATGGGGCGACGCCTGACATACTCGGCGTAGATGTAGGCCAGGCTGCGGCTCAAGGCCAACGATGTCGGGTTCACATTTACCTCGTGGAAGGACGCTCCGACCGAGACCGTGGCTTTCGACAGATACAACGGGACCTGCTTCGACGTAAGGTAATAGCTGATGCCGCTGGCGATCACAACCCCGACCAACACCAACCACCACCAGCGTCGGGCGACGCCCCACAGAGTGACTTGCGCTTTCATAACATTGCCCTTTACAACGATGCCCTTCGCATTCGGTCCAGTCTTCGGTTTACGCGCCCCCTCGATGGTGCAGCTCACCCCGACCGGTACGCCAGCCGGGGGTGGGTGCCGCGCGCGGCTGGATTGCGCCTAACTGCGCACCCAGCCCAGCGTCTCTAGGCCGACTTCAATCGCCGACTTAACGACAGCCAGGTTGTTAAACATCTTGAGATAGGTCAGGATCGGACCAGGGCGGAAAGCCCACTCACGAAACGCGCGTCTCTGGTGGTATTCGAGTTGTTCTTTTGTAAGACCAGGATAGTCCAGGGCCGTCGATTTGTCCATATCCACTGATTCCCAGCGCTCGCCGGGGCGGAACCAGTCGTTGTCCATCACGTCGAAGAAGAACGGCGTGCCGGGGTACGGGGCGGCGATGTGGAACAGCGCGATGTCCAGCGGCAGGCTCTTGGCGAAGTCGATGGTCTCCTGGATGGTCGCTTCGGTCTCGCCGGGCAAGCCGATGATGAAGTAGCCCCAGTTCTTGATGCCGGCCTCCCGCGCGGCGGTCAGGCTCTCGCGGGCGCGCGCAGCGGTGGTGCCCTTCTTCGCGCGCTTGAGAATTTGCTCGTTGGCGCTCTCGATGCCCCAAGAGATCAGGTAGTTGCCGGCGCGCGCCATCATGCGCAGCATTTCCCGGTCCACATAGTCCACGCGGCTGTTGCACGTCCACTTGATCTTGACATTTTCGGTCAGCAGCAGGTCGCAGATACCCATCACCTGGTCGCGGTTGACTGTGAAGAGATCGGCGTACATGTGGATGTTGTGCACGCCCAGTTCCTTGAGAATCTTGATCTCGTCCACGATGTTGCGCGGTGAGCGCAGCCGGATCGAGTACTGGTAGCTCACGTGCTTGATGCAGTACCGGCAGCCGGCGGTGCAGCCGCGGCTGGTGACAATGAACGTGAACGGCCCCTTAATCATCGGCATTCGCTGCTTTTCCAGCGGCAGCAGATGGTGAAGCGGGAAGGGCAGGTCGTCCAGGTTGGGGAAAAACGGGCGGTCAGGGTTGACGACAGTCTCGCCGCCGCGCCGCCACACCAGCCCCTTGATGTGACTCAGGTCCGGGTTGCCCGGCCCCTTGAAGCCCTCCGGCGCGCGGCTCCACTCGTATTCCGGGTCGGCGTCGCGGAACAGCTTGTCGATCTCGGCGCGGGGATGGACGCCCTCGAAGTAGTCCATCAACTCGCGCAGGGTCAGTTCCGGCTCGCCGCGCAGGATGTAGTCGAGCGCGGGGAAGTCTTCCATCGTCAGGCGCGGGATGGGGGTCACGTGCGTGCCGAAGGCGATGGTTTTCGCCCCCAGGCTCTTTGCCAGGAAGACGCCGTACATGTCGTTGGTCAGCGTTGGCGCGGTAACCTGGGTGAGGTAATACTTCGGCTGCTTGTCGCGCAGAATCCCCTCGAATTCGGCCCAACTCATGCGCTCGGCGTTGGCGTCGATGATCTCCAACGTGTACTCCGGCGCGAGCAACGCCGCCAACTGCGCCAGCGACACCTGCGGCCAGATCATGTTCTCGCGCGAGCGCCGTCCGACGCGGTGCTGGCTGCGGATCCAGATTTTCCCGTCCGGCGTGGGCGGGTTGACCAGCAGGATGTCTACCGCGTCTTTGGGGCGCGGCGGCCTGAGTCTGCGGAACGCCTCGTCGGCGTCGGGCGATTTCGCCATCGGGAGCCTGGCGACGCGACGGGTCCCCAGGTTGCGCGAGATGTCGCTTTCGACGTTACCGTTGCCTCCCGTGTCCACCTTCTTCTCGAAAAGGTCAACCATGTCAGAACTCCTTGAGAATGTCCCCTCATTTGGACTTGATGTGATGATGACTGCGAAATCCATTTGCGCCGGGCGGGGGCTTAAACCCTCTGCCCTGGCCTCAGGTTTCAGGTCGGGCTGACCCGCACCGGCGTGGCTGTTTCCGGGGCCGCCGCTTCGGGGGCGGATGCCTGGCCCAGGTCGCGCGCCGCCTGTTGTCTGCGTTTGCTCATTTCCTCTAACACGCGCATCAACACCCAGCTAATCATCAACTGAAAGCCTATCACAACGAACATCGCGCTGCCCAGGAAATAGAAAAACATGCTGGCAAAGTCTGGCTGAGCTACACCGGCGTTTGCAATCAGGACCAGAAGGCTGATTGCCAGGCCGACCACAACCGATCCAGCGCCCATCCAGCCGAAGTGATGGTCGAGCGACGGCTCGAAGATGGGGCGACCGAACAGTCCGAGCTTGACCTCCTCGCCGCGCATCAACCCGGCCAGGTAGTTGAGCGTCGCGCCGAAGGCGAAAATGCTGATGCCCACCACCGCCGAGACCACCGCCCAGAACAGCGCGAACGCGCCCAGCGGATCGATCTCGGTGGAGCCGCCTGCGCGCGCGGTCACCAGCGCCGCGCCGATCAGCGCGGCGAACACGACGCCCAGGCCGCCGATAAACCCAAACAGGCGCACCGGGTTGTAACTCAGCCCCGTCCAGATGATGGTCTTGAGGAAGCGGATACCGTCCTTGACCGGGTTGAGCTTGGAGCGCCCCTTGCGTTCGTGGTAGGCGATGGGCACTTCGATCATCTTGATGTCTTCGTGCAGGGCGCGCGTGCTCATCACCGGTGTGAAGTTCAGGCCGTCGGGCAGGGGGTAAAGTTGCTCCAGCGCTGCGCGGCGCAGCAGGCGTTGCCCGCTGGCGCTGTCGCTGACGGAGGTCTTGCCCACAAAGCTCACCAACCCGGCGAAAAACACATTGCCCACCCGCCGCACCAGGGGCATCTCGCTCTCGGCTCCGGCCATGCGCGAGCCGATCACCAAGTCGGCGTTCTCGCGCAGCGCGGCCTCGTACATGGCGGGGAACGCCTCCGGCGGGTACGTCCCGTCAGCGTCGAGGAAAGCCAGCCATTCGCCGGCGGCGTTCTGAAAGCCGGTCTTGATCCCCGCCCCGTAGCCTTTGTTGACCTCATGCTGGAGCAGCCTCACCTTCGGCGCATAACCGCGCACGATCTCAGCGGTGCGGTCGGTCGAGCCGTCATCAACCACGATGAGTTCGAGGTCAAGCCCCACCTCCTTGAGCGCCGGTTCTACCGCCAGCGTCCGCTCGATGATGTTGGCGATCCCATCTTCTTCATTCAACGCCGGGATCACGATGGATACAGTGGTCATACAACTTCCTCTCGCCGGTAGGCCGCTCTTTGAATCTTTCCGAACCGAAAGAATCTGATTAGACAGAGGGCTTAAGCCCTCTGCCCAGAACCTTGTTTACCGAAGCTTCGCGCGCATCCGGTCCAACTCGCCGAAATAGACCTGTGCGCTCACCTGTCTCTTCACCTGATCTTGCTCGCGCCGGTCGCGGATGACTTTGGCCGGCGAGCCGACGGCGATACTATCGGGCGGCAGGTCGCGCGTGACGACCGAGCCGGCCCCTACGACGCTGCCCTTGCCGATGCGCACGCCATCAACCACAATAGCGCCCGCGCCCAACCACACGTCATCTTCGATGACAATGCCTTCGGCGGTGATGCCCTGGTCCGCGATGGGCGTGTCTGGGTCCTGGAACACGTGGTTCACGGCCAGGATTTGCACCATCGGCCCGGTGAACACCTTGTCGCCCAGGGTCACGCCGCCTTGCCCCCGGATCACCGTATATTCGCCCAGGAAGCCATTCGCGCCGATGGTGATGCCGGCGTGCGGCAGATCTCGGAAGTTGAACACGTGCAACATGCACCCGTGCATGATCGTCGTGCCCGCGCCGATGCGGATTCCGTCCGGGCAGGCGTGCAGGTAGACGTGCGTATCCAGGTACGCGCCCCTGCCCAGGCGGATGTTCGCCGGCTGGGCCAGGCGCACCCCGTGCTCCACCAGCGGGAGGCCGTCGCTCTTGAGAATGAGTTTGTAGCCGACCGCGCGCAGCCCGATCCCGACTAGACCGGGGACCCACCCCAGCAACCCCATGATGGTCTGTTCCACCACGTATCGGGGGAGGCTGGTGCTTTGAGCTTTCAGGTAGTACTTCAACTGCTGCACGACGCCCACGCTCATCAACCCTTAGTGTCTAAATCACCACTCTCAATCTACCGAATACCTGTAAACTGACGGTGAACGCCAGGTGAACAAATGCCCAGCGCCCTTTGTTACCCAAATACATAAGCGTAGAGTCGTTTTATAGGTAAGCGTTTCGTGACTTCCATGAGCAGGAGCGGCCCTGCAAGGCCAATTACCGCCATGACCGGCACGTACACCAACGACACACTGCGGATGAAAGGCAGCAGCCCTGCCAGCCGGTTCAACATCCACGCGCCGACGGTAATCGCCGCCGCGTGGCTGAGGTAGATGCCGTAGGTCTGGGCGCCGATTTTCTCCAACTGCTGAGCAAAGGGTAGCGTGTTGCGGTCGAGTGAGAGGAAGAACAACACAAAGAAAATCGCGTATCCCATCGAGGAAAACTTGTTGGGGTTCGACCCCCATCCGTGCCAGCCGATGGCGCGCACGACAAGCTCGCTTTCCAGGAGGCTCAACGCCCCGAAGACCACCGTCCCGATCCGCAGCGCGCGCCGGTGTCTTTCGAGCCAGGAGCCGATCTTTTTGCTGTGAAAGCCCAACACCATCCCCAGCGGAAAGTAGAGCGCCCACCATACGAACAGGGCGATGGTTCCATTCCCGCCGTAGCGCGCCAGTTGTTCGTAATCGGCCACGAAGTAGAGCGGCAGGGTAACGGCGACCTGAATCGCGCCGGTCACTGCCAGCAACCAGACTGGCTTTTGCTTGGCCCACCGCACCATGAACGGCGCCAACAGATAACACTGCATCAGCAAGGGCGCGAACCAGAGCACGTGGCCGTTGATTGTGAGCCTGAGGTACTCGTCGAGCGAGCGAAGCTCGCCGCTGGAGGCGTAACTCAGCGCGAAGTACACCAGCGTCCAGATCAGGTAGGGCCACAACAGATTGAGCACGCGCGTCTTGACGAAACTCCAGCTGACCTTGGGCGGGTCGCCGCGCGCGACGAACACCACGAAGAAGCCGGAGATCACCAGGAACCCCGGCACCGAGAACAACGCCAACTGCTGGATAACGATATCAAAAACGTAGCTGGGCGTCGCCATTGCTTCCCAGAAGTTATTCACGGCGAATGAGACGCCGGCTGTTTCAAAAAGCATCCCAACCGCCCGGTGGCTGATGTGGTTGAGCACCACCGCGATCATCGCCAGCCCGCTGAGGGGCAAGAGCACCCGCCTCATTGCGCCCGCTCTCCAGCTTGAAGTTGCGCGCCAAGCCAGCGCAGCGCTTCCTCCGCGTTGGCCTGGATAAAGGCCGCTTCGTGTCCGCCGGCCCGGCGGTTAGCGCCTGACGGTTCAACCGTCAACCCGCGCGCCTTCGCCATATCGAGGAACGCCATCATGTGCGCGTCGTAGTTGAGCGAGTCCCGGTCGCCAGCCACGATGAAGAAGCGGAAACCGGACACATCGAGGCTCTCATCCGCCAACAATTCGACCGGGTTGACCGCGCTGAAGCGCTGCCAGGTGGGCAGGTCCCCGTCCCAGACCGGCCCCGGTCGGGTGTCGCTGTTAAAGGGGGTGTAGTACAACCGCTCCAGCGTCAGCCGCCCGTCGGTTGAGATAATCATCTCCGGGCGGTCCTCTTCGAGGCGCTGGTAGCACGCGGCGTCGTAGTCGGCGATCGGGTCGCCGTTGCAGCTATAACGAAAGTCCAGCGTGGGGTAGAAAGCCGCCACGGTCTGGGTGATTTGCGGGTATCTCAGCGCCACGTAGACGGCGCCGAAACCGCCATGCGACTCGCCGGTGAGCACGGTCCCGGCGGCGTCTTGGCGCACGTTGAAGGTCGTGCGCAGCCAGGGAATCAGCTCGTTCACGATGAAATCCTCGTGGCGGCCCAGGTTGCTGTTGATGAACCACGTGCCCTTGCCGTCGTCATAATCTGTCTCCGGCAGGTCCTCGCCTGTCCCGCCGATGGAGACATTCGGGAAAGCCGCCACTACCGGCGGCAGGTCGCCGGCGGTGATGGCGCGCTCAAGCAGAGGGACGATTACGTCCGCTGCGCGTTGCTCGTTGTCGCCCCAGCCATGGAAGTAAACGAAGAGCGGGTAAGGATCCGCCTCTGCGTCGTAACCGGGGGGCAGGTAAACGAGCACATCGCGCTTCTGCCCTAAAATCCCGCTCTCGATGCGGCGGTCGCACGTCTCGCTGAACTGGCCGCTGCATGTGTTGGCGGTGTAGTCCACGACCTGGCCTGGCTGAGTAGCCGGCGTGGGCGTCGGTTCGGGTGTTGCGTTCTGACACGCCGTCAGCAGCGCTACAGCAACGAGAACACCCCACATTCTGCCTCTCGCCATTGCAGTTATCCCCTTCCTTAATGGTGTGTATCGGTTGCGCATGAGCACCCTGATCGAGCCGATACAGGCATATAATAGTGCGATATGGTGACTTTCTGGTGAATTATTCCTGAAAATTACCTACTTTCCCTAGAGTTTGATAGAAACGGTTTGGATTTTTCGGAAGTCGAGTCATTAAAAGTCAAGCGCACGCGCCTTTGACAATCCGCACCCGACACGCTATGCTCCCCGCCATGCGCGGAAGGACCATTGCTCTTGCCGCCACCCTGACCTGTGTAGCGGCCCTGTTCTCGCTGACCATTCTCTTTGTCACGAGCGCCCTGGCAGCAGCCCAGGCGCTCCCCACCCCAACGATCACGCCCACCGCCACACCGCCGTATAAACCCACCCTCACGCCCGCCTTCCCGACCGCCACCGCCACCCGTGCGCTGCTGCTCGCGCCGACTCTCCCGCCCACTGCCACGCGCGCTCAGCCCACCGAGACGCCCGGCCCCACCTCTGACGGCGTGTGGCGTCATGTGCGCGTGCCCATCCTGATGTACCACTACATCAGCACACCGCCGGCCAACGCCGACAATTACCGCGTCAACCTCTCGGTGACGCCCGACCAGTTCCGCGATCAGATGCGCTATCTGGCCGAAAACGGCTATCACACCGTCACGCTTGACGACGTGCTCTTCGCGTTGAACCAGGGGCGCGCGTTGCCGCCCAAGCCGGTCGTACTCACCTTCGACGACGGCTACACCGACATCTACAAGAATGCCTTCCCCATCTTGGAAGAGTTCGGCTTCGTGGGCACGTTCTTCATCGTCACCGGCTGGATCGACGAGCGGAACCCGAACTACATCTCGTGGGCGCAGGCGCGCGAAATGGCTGAAGCGGGGATGCGCATCGAGTCGCATTCCAAGTCGCACCCCGACCTGACTAACAAACCGCGCGACTTCATCGTGTATGAGGTGCTCGGCTCCATCGAGAGCATCGAGGCGCACACGGGCCGCCGCCCACGCTTCTTCTGCTATCCCGCCGGCGCGTTCGACGACAACCTGACGGCGATGCTCCCGGAGCTGGGCGTCTGGGGCGCGGTGACGACGCAGCAGGGCACGCGGCACTACTCCGATATGCTTTATACGATGCGGCGCGTGCGCATCAGCAATGATACCAGCCTGGCGCAGTTCGCCGCGCTCCTGGGGTGGGGCAAGGAGGGCGACTGATTCCGGCCTCTTGGAGCCTATCCGCAAAAGGTCGGACAAGGGCATCAGCCTCTTGTCCGGGATGATGGGGACGTTTTGGCGGCAATTTCTTAGAGCCTATCCGAATAACCCGGCAGCGCGAAAGGCGATGAGGGCGCAGGCAAAATGAAGGAAGGCAAGATAGTGCTCCGGTTTCTTCTCCCAGCGCACCAGGAGGCGGCGAAAGCGGTTGAGCCAGCTAT
>DAOTXU010000394.1:0-23456 GCA_034435135.1 Anaerolineae bacterium
CACCCCCTCTCCGCAAGCGGAGAGGGGGACGGGGGGTGAGGTGTCCGCCAACACGACAAGCACCACGCGCACCGCGGTCGTTGGCTCAAAAGCTTGAATCACTTCAATTAAAGAAATGGCGAGAATCTGGTCACCTGCCGTTGACTATCGTATAACTTTATCGAGCTATATTGTGTGATGGATCAGGTTCAAAGTTGTTTTACGTCAGGCAGTCAACGCCATGCAACCTCTCAGCCGAGCCGACTTGCACATCCATACCACCTGCTCCGATGGTCACATGACCCCGGAGGAAGTGGTCGAGTGGGCCGCCCGGAAAACCGATTTGCGGCTCATTGCCATCACCGACCACGACACGATTGAAGGCGCTTTGATTGCCAAAGCCTACCGCGACCGGCACATCGACCGCTTTGGGCACCTTGAAGTCGTCGTGGGCGCTGAGGTCATGGCGGCAGACGCCGATGTGCTTGGCCTCTTCCTCGCCCACGACATCCCGTCTGGCCTCCCCACCTCTGAAGCCATCGCGCGCATCCACGAGCAGGGCGGCATCGCGATCGCCGCGCACCCCTTCACTTTTCTAACCGCGATGATGAGCGGGATGAAAGGCGCGGGTATGCGCATTCGTCATCTCCCGTTCGACGCGGTGGAGGTGCAACACGCCTCGCCTACCGAGGTGTTCAGCAACCAGATCGCGCGCGCCGTCAACCGACGGGGGCGACGCCTGCCGGAGACCGGCGGCAGCGACGCACACTTCCTCAGTTCCATCGGCAGCGCGTACACGCTGTTCCCCGGCCACACCGCCGCCGATCTGCGCCGGGCGTTCAAAAACGGCGCTGTTGTCCCCGGCGGTTCTTACTACAGCCCGCTGACACTGGTACGCACCGCCGCCAGGATGCTCTCGGCCCGCCTGCGCCGGTGGCGCAAGGTCCCGGCCAACACGTGAGCCAGTGTGTTTGTGACTCCCTGATTCCAGTACTAACGGCCTGTGGAACTGGGCAAAGCTTCGGTATAATTTTAGAGAAATGGTAATCCCATCTGAAAGCGAGGCCCCGTCTTGCTGGCCTTAACAGAAAAGTTTATGCCGAGAAAAGCGGATACCGCAGCCAAAGTGCGGCGCACTGTCATCCGGCTGTGGGTCGGTCACCCAGGGGGTGCTTTTGGCGATGCCGCCATGCTGCGCAAGATGGACGCCATCGTCTACGAGGCGGTCCAACTCATGATTCGGAAGCGTTGGCGGCAGGTGCGCCGGCTGCGGATCGCCAAGCGCCAGGTGAGCGTCGCGCCTGGCTTCCCAACACTGGAGGGGGAGCGCTGGGTCACGCTCGCAATGGCGCGCATCCTGCCGAGGCTGGTCGAGTTTGCCAGACGCGCCGCCGAAGAAGGAGCGGACCTTTAATGAGCCTGACAGGGGGTTTAAACCCCCTGTCTTTTTAGCCAGGCGGTTTCGGAGCTGTCAATGCGGGCGCTGCGCACCGTGCACCCTTATTGCGGCGTCTGGATGAAGCGGATTGACAGCCGAATCTCGCCAACGTCGATCTGATCCCCGTCGCGCAGGCGATATTCTTTGCCAGGCTCTAGCTCGCCGCCGTTGAGATGCGTGCCGTTGGTGCTTCCCAGGTCTTCCAGGAACAACTGCTGATCTTTTTGTCGAATCAGGGCGTGACGCCGCGAGACGCCGTGCTCGCGCCCGCCGTAGGGTGTGAGGTCCAGCGCAGGCTCGAAATCCTGGTTGGGATCGGCGCGTCCGATGATGATCTCATCGCGGACTTCAATCCCGACTGTGGTCTGGTTCAGGTGCCCAATCTGCACCAGCAACCGCCAGGGCGCACCCAGGAACCCGGTCCCTGAGCGTGTATCGCGCGGCTCAGCCGGAGGGTGTTTCTTCCCGGCAAGTAACGAGGTCTGCATGGGCCGCTTTTGTTTTGGCCGCTCATTCGAGGGGGGTTGATCGGTAGTCATCGTCTCCTCAAAACACCATCCACTTGAACACCCCCAACCGAAATATCCCTACTTTGTAAGCCATTTTAGTCCCGAAAAGAGGCCGCTGTCAAAAACTGTTGGCGAGGCGGAGGGAGAGAAGCCGCCTCCACCGGGAAGTGAGGACAAATGTCCGTCGGGGTATAATCCGGGCGCACACGGCGCGGCAACGAAGGGAGCGGGTATGGCGATTCTGATCGACGAGACCAAGCGCGTGTTGGTGCAGGGCATCACCGGGCGCGAGGGCATGACGCGCACACGCCTGATGAAAGAGTACGGCACACAGGTGGTCGCAGGGGTGACCCCCGGCAAGGGCGGCGATAAGGTGGAAGGCGTGCCTGTGTTCGACACGGTGCGCGAAGCGTGGGAGGCGGTCGGCCCGATTGACGTGAGCGTGCTGTTCATCCCCGCGCCGTTGGTGAAGAGCGCGGCGCTGGAGGCCATCGACGCGGGCGTGAAGCTGCTCGTCATCGTGCCCGACCGCGTGCCGATCTACGACGTGCTGGAGATCGTGGACGCGGCCAGGCGCGCCGGGGCGCGCTTCGTCGGGCCGAACACGCTGGGCGTGCTCAGCCCCGGCAAGGGCGTGCTCGGCATGATCGGCGGGCAGGCCGCCAGCGCGCGCGCGTGGTTCATCCCCGGCCCGGTGGGCGTGACCAGCCGCAGCGGCGGCATCACCTCCAGCATGGCGTACTACCTGGCGAAGGAGGGCGTCGGCGCGACGACGCTGGTGCACGTCGGCGGCGACGCGGTGGTGGGCCTGCCGCACCCGGAGGTGGTCAAACTGTTTGAGCACGACCCCGACACGAAGGCCGTCGTCATGTTCGGCGAGATCGGCACGTCCCAAGAGGAGCAGGTCGCCGACCTGATCGAGGCCGGCGCGTTCACCAAGCCGCTGATCGCCTACATCGGCGGCAAGGCGGCCAGGAGCGGCACGCGCTTCAGCCACGCCGGGGCGATCATCGAGGGCGGGCGCGGCACGCACGAGGGCAAGGTCGCCCGGCTGCGCGCGGTCGGCGCGCACGTGGTGGAGTCGTTTGCGGACATCCCGAAAGTGACGAAACAGGTCTTGCTTGAGATGGGCGTGCTGGCGTAGTAGGCAGGAGGCTGAGGAAGATGGCCGACGATCAACACTGGACCACCGCGATCACCGAGATCAAGCCCAACGAGGTGCGGCTGCGCGGCTACCGCATCGACGAGTTGATGGGGCGCGTCAGCTTTGCGGAGGCGGTTTACCTGGCGCTGACCGGCGAGTTGCCCGCGCCGGGCGTCAGCCGGCTGCTGGACGCGATGCTCGTCTCGTCCATCGATCACGGCGCGACCCCGCCCTCGGCGCTGGCGGCGCGCACGGCGGCGAGCACGGGCGCGCCGCTCAACGCGGCGGTGGCGGCGGGGGTGCTCAGCATCAACCGGCATCACGGCGGCGCGATTGAGGATTGCATGGGCGTCATCAACGAGGCGTTCAAACTCGCGGAGGAGAACAACCTCGACATCGAACTGGCCGCCGCCGGGCTGGTGGCGCTCTACCGGAGGGAGAAGAAACGCATGGCCGGCTTCGGCCACCGGGTCCACACCGCCGACCCGCGCACGGCCCGGCTCTTCGCGCTGGCGGAGGAGGTCGGTGTGGCGGGGCGCGGCGTGGCGATGCTGCGCGCGTTGGAGGCGGCGCTCGTGGCGGACACCGGGCGCAAGCTGCCGATCAATGTGGATGGAGCCATCGCCGCATTGCTGATCGACCTGGGCGTGCCCTCCGCGCTGGCGAACGCCTTCTTCATCATGGCGCGCGTGCCGGGGCTGGTCGCGCACGTGTACGAGGAGCAGACGCGCCAGCGCCCGATGCGCGCCATCGACCCGACCGATCACGAGTACGACGGTCCGGCGGCGCGGAGTCTGCCGGAGGAGTCAATGAACCGCGGAAAAACCCCAATACACGCTAATATCACAAGCATTCGCGTCTATTCGCGTTATTCGCGGTTTCTAATCTGACACGTCCTTACGAGGAGATACAAGGGGGCGACGCGAGCAGAGATCATCCAACTGCTGCCCGAATTTAATGAAATCCGCGACGGGAGCTTGCGCGAGAAGGTGGTCGCGGTGTGGGCCGACGCGATGGCGCAAGGCGGTTGGTCCGCCGCCGATGTGGCGCGGATGCCTTTCACGTTGCTGGCGGAGAACGTGCAGGTCAGCTTTATCGAACACGTGCGCACCGTGTGCAAGATGTGCATCGTGGCGGAGAACGTGCTGGTCGAGGCCTACCGCGACCGCGTGCGCATCGATCACGACGCGCTGGTAGCGGGGGCGCTCCTGGCTGACGTAGGCAAGCTCATCGAGATCGAGGAGGACGGCGCGGGCGGGTTCCGCTTCGCGCCGATGTACCAGCACTTGCGACACCCCTTTACCGGCGTGGGGCTGTGCTGGAAGCATAGCCTTCCGCCGGGCGTGATGCACGTCGTCGCCACGCACTCGTGGGAGGGCGACAAGTTCAAGCGCCGCCCGGAGTCGATCATCTTCCACCACGCCGATTTCATCGACTTCGACCTGGTGCGCTAAGGCATCTATTAGCCCGCCAGCATCCTGTCGATAGCCTCGGCGAGTTGCGCCAGGTTGCGGACCTGGAAAATATCGGTGCACAGCGGCGCGTATTGCAGCATGTCGCTGTCGCCGGTACCCCACTGCGCCGGATACTCCGGGTTCATCCACATCACCCGCCGCGCGCGCCGGCTGATCTTGCTGAAGATCGGGAGCGCCGGGTCGTTGTAGTTATTGCGCCCGTCGCCCACGAAGATCACCGTTGTGCGGCTGTCCACTGCGTCCATGTGCGCGTCGTCGAACTGGCGCAGGCTGTGGCCGAGGTCGGTGTTGTAGTAGCCCGGCGGCAGCTTGCTGAGGATCACGCGCACGGCGTCGTCGATTTCCCGCGTGAGCAGGTCGTCGGTTACGTCGGCCAGGTGGTCGATGAAGGCGAAGCTCCGCGTCTTCTGAATCTGGTCCTGAAGCTCGTACAGCAGCCGCACGAAGAACTCGGCCACCGGGCGCATGGACGTGCTCACGTCGAGGACGGCGACGACCTTCGGCTTGAGCTTCTTCTGCTTGTAGCGCATCTCAAACGGGACGCCGCTATGTCGCAGGTTCGCGCGGATGGTGGCCTTCGAGTCGAGCTTGCCCTCCTTGCCGCGCTTCTGGCGCAGCGCTGCCCGGCTGCGCAGGCGCGCCGCCAGCCGCCGCACCTGGTCGCGGAGCATGTCCATCTCGGCCTCGCTGAGCGAGCCGAAGGGGCGCTCCATCAACTCGTCGATGGGCGGGCGGCGCCGGTAATCCTCAATCATGTTGTCGAGGAGCTTCTGTCCGGCGAACTCGCTGATCTGCTGTTCGAGCGCGGCCATGTTTTCACCCACGCGCGCCTTGAGCTGCTCGATGGTCTGCGGGTCCATGCCCATCTGCGCCAGCATCTCCCACAGCATCTCCAGCAACTCGTGGAGTTCCTGCCAGCCCAGGAGCCGCTGCATCCGCCGTTCGTACCACTGCTGCTGCATCGGCGAGCGCCGCGTCGCCCGGTTCATGCCGGCCTGGTCGGCCAGCTCTTCCAGCTCCTCTTGCGACGGCCCCTGACCGCTCAGGAGCCACTGCAGCAGTTGTTGGAGTTGCGCCGCCAGTTGCTGCATGGCCTGTTGCAGCATCTGCTGCTGTTCGGGCGTGAGTTCGGCCTGCGGGTCGAGCAACGGCGGCGCGCCCGCACCAAAGTACAGCGGGAACAGTTCCTCGAATCTTGAGAGGTTCGGCTCGTCTTTAATCAGCGTGGAGCGCAGCGCCAGTCGAAACGCCTCGCGGTCGATGACGCCCAAGTCCTCGACGGCGCGCCAGGCGTCCTGGCTCTCCGCCACCGAGACGCGCACACCGGAGGCGCGCAGCGCCGCGATGAACCTACCAATCCTTTCTTCCACGGCGGCTCTCCTCTTCCAACCTCAACGCCCGCCGCGCGCGGGCCACGTCGGATTCGTACTTCAGCAGCACCGTGAGCGTGTTCTCCATCGTCTCCCGGTCGAGCGCCTTGGCGTTGAGCGTCACCAGCGCGCGCGCCCAGTCCAGCGTCTCGCTCACACTGGGGTTCTTGCGCAGGTCGATCTTGCGCAGCGCCTGGACCGCCTCCACCGCCTGGCGCGCCAGCCGGGGTTGCAGGTCGGGCACCTTGAGTTGCACGATGCGCAGCTCCTCTTCGGTGCTGGGATAGTCGATGTAGATATACAGGCAGCGCCGCTTGAGCGCCTCGCTCAATTCGCGGGTGTTGTTGCTGGTAAGGAACACGGTCGGGTGGTGCCGGGCGACGATGGTCCCAAGCTCCGGGACGGTGACCTGGAAGTCGCTGAGGACTTCCAAGAGGAACGCCTCGAACTCGGCGTCCGCCCGGTCGATTTCGTCCACAAGCAGCACCGTCGGCGCGTCGCTGTTGATCGCGCGCAGCAGCGGGCGCTGCAACAGGAAGCGCTCCGAGAAGAAAACGTCTTCCTCGTCCGCGAGCCGGTCGGCGGCGTCGCCGAGGGAAGTCGCGCCGGCGAGCACGGCGGCGAGCTTGTCGCGCAGCAATTGCGTGTAAAGCATCTGCTTGGCGTACTCCCACTCGTAAAGCGCCTTGCTCTCGTCCAACCCCTCATAGCACTGCATACGGACCAGTTCGCGCTTTGTCGCGGCGGCCCATGCCTTGCTGAGTTCGGTCTTGCCGACGCCCGCCGGGCCTTCGGCCAGCACCGGTTTACCCAGCTTCTCGGCCAGGTAGACCACCGTCCCAATCTCGTTCGAGGCGATGTATTGCTGTCCGGCCAACGCCTTCTTTACCGTATCCACCGATTCATAAATGCGATCCGTCATCCCTTCAAACACTCCCTTCGCGCCAGGGCCGGGGTGCAGCCCGGCACCCTAGACTCAACAATCGCACAGCCGCGCTTTTCTGCCAAACCTTCTACGCCCTCGTGTCGAGTCGGTATTGTAGATCAGGTTCGTGGAAATTGATAGGGTTTTGCGGCGTCTCTCACGGGTTTATCACCTTTGGATTAGCTCCCCCCGAGCCTGGCGCTCGCGCAGAGCCGGTCAGTTTGGGTTTCTGTATCTCCGCCGCGAACCGGTGTACAATCGATCTACTGCGCCATCCACTCACGTGAAAGGGAAAGACAATGCTGAAAAAGATCAGGCGACCGGCGTTCGTGATCGCCAGCCTGTTGCTGCTATATCACATAGGAGCGGGTATGCCCATCTCATCAGCCAGTCAAACGTCAGGGACCGCGCTGCGCGCGCTCGCCGACGCGCGAGGTTTCTCCATCGGTGCGGCGGTGCAGTCCGGGCTTATCGCCGACGAACCGGTCTACGCCGAAACGTTGGCGCGCGAGTTCAATATGGTCGTGGCCGAGTGGGAGATGAAGATGGACCCTATCGAGCGGCGGCGCGGCGTGCTGGACTTTACCGGCGCGGACGCCATCGTCGCGTTCGCGGCGGCCAACGACATGGCGGTGCGCGGTCATGCGCTGGTGTGGCACGGCGCGACCCCCGCTTGGGTGGAGCGGAGCAACATGACGCGCGACGAAGCAATGGCCTACCTGCGGACTTATATCCATACCGTGGTCGGGCGCTATCGCGGGCGTGTGATGGCGTGGGACGTGGTGAACGAGGGCATCAGCGACCAGGGCGGGATGCGGCGCACCGTCTGGTACAACCTGATCGGCGAGGATTACATCGAGATGGCGTTCCGCTGGGCGCACGAGGCCGACCCCGACGCGCTGCTGTTCTATAACGACTACGCCGCCGAGGGCATGAACTCCAAGTCTGATGCTGTATACGAACTGGTAAAGGGTCTGCTGGAGCGCGGCGCGCCCATACACGGCGTCGGCCTGCAGATGCACGTCAGCCTGAGCGACTTTGGCCGCTTTGGGTGGTTGAGCGCGGAGCAAATCGCGCAGAACATCGAGCGGCTGGGCGCGCTGGGGCTACAGGTGCACATCACCGAGATGGACGTGCGCGGCGTGAGCGGCGCGGGGACGCCCGAACTGCTGGAGCAACAGGCGCAGGTTTACTATGACGTGCTGGCGACCTGCCTGCAAGCCGAGCCGTGCACGGCGCTCCTGACCTGGGGCTTCACCGACCGCCACACGTGGATTCGGCCCTTCTTCGGCCCCGCAGACGCCGCGCCGCTCCCCTTTGACGAGGGTTACCAGCCCAAGCCGGCGTATGACGCGCTGGCGCAGGCCCTCACCGAGGCAGGCGTGTCCGATTAATCATCAGAGACCAGACAAGGAGCTTAAGCCCCTTGTCTGGAAGCGATCACATGGAGACCCAATATGGCCGACACCACGCAGGCTGAGATCAGCACACGGGGCACCCCCGCCGATGACCTGACGATCAGCGCGCACGACCGCGAAGCGCTGCGCCGGCTGGCGGGCCACGTCGCGGAACTGGCTGCCCGCCCGGTCGAGCAAGTCAAGCGCGCGCTATGGTACAGGCACAACGCGCTGGAACCGACGCGCCCGCTCATCTTCTGCGACCCGGAGAACGGCTGGAACGAAATCATCCGGCCCGAACACCTGGAGTGTCAGGGGAGTCTGGCGCGTGACTGGGAGTATCGGCTGCGCAAGGAGATTTTCTGGGGCGCGCAGATGTGCGATGACCGGGTCATCGCGCCATACTTCGATGTGCCTCACGTTTACGCCGAGACGGACTGGGGCCTGCACGAGACCAGGATCGGCGGCGGGAACGGCGGCGCGTACACGTGGGAGTCGCCGCTGAAGAACTACGAGACGGACTTTGACAAGCTGCGCTTCTCGCACATCGTCATCGATCACGCAGCGACAGCGCGCGTCGTGGAACTGGCTGAGGCAACGCTCGGCGACCTGCTGATCGTGCGCCTGAAAACCGTCTGGTGGTGGACGATGGGGATGACCTGGACGCTGGTCAACCTGCGCGGCCTGGCGCAGATGATGTACGACATGGTGGACAACCCCAATGACCTGCACCGGCTGATGGCGTTCCTGCGCGACGGGCACCTGGCGAAGTTGAACTTCCTGGAGAGCAGCGGGCTGCTCAGCCTCAACAACGACGAGACCTACGTCGGCTCCGGCGGGTTCGGCTGGACGCATGAGCTTCCACAGCCGGACTTTGACAACCATGTGCGCCCCATCGACATGTGGGGCTTCGCGGAGAGCCAGGAGACCGTCGGCGTGTCGCCGGAGATGTTCGCGGAGTTCATCTTCCCGTACCAGGTGAGCATCCTGGAGCGTTTCGGGTTGAACTGTTACGGCTGCTGCGAGCCGCTGGACACGCGCTGGTGCGTCGTCAAGCAAATCCCCCGGCTTCGCCGCGTCTCCATTGCGCCCTGGGCGGACGTGCGCATGATGGCCGAGGCGATGGGCGCGGATTACATCCTCTCGCGCAAGCCCAGCCCCACCGACCTGGCAGTGCCGACGTTCGATGAGGAACGCATCCGCGCCAGCCTGCGCGAGGAGATGCGCCTCACGCGCGACTGCCGGGTTGAGTTCATCATGAAGGATAACCACACCCTCCACAACGACCCGCGCCGCGTGGTCCGCTGGGTGCAGATCGCCCGCGAGGAAGCCGAGGCGCTCTAGGCGGTGAGCTACCGGGTCGGCATCGGCGCGATCCACCTCAGGCCGACGCCGCGCCTGGCGCACACGGAGTACTGCCGCCACGACGTGCCGATGCGCCACATGGCCGCCGTTGCGGGTCTAGTGCATTTCAGCCTGGCATTGCCCAATCGCTGGCCGGTAGAAATTAAACTGGACGTTGGGATGATCGGCCAACAGGGACATGGGCACCGATGAATCAACGATGCGCTTGGATACCATCCATGTGGTGAGGCGCATCCCGAATGGGTTGTCGTGCGTTCCTGCGTGCCATATGGATACTTTCTCGGCTTTCCAGGTCTCAACGGGTCCAACAGTAACGGCCTGTGTTGGAACATTTTGGACCACGCCCCCGCCGGAAGTGCGCGCGTTTTGAATCAGCGTGATCGGGTGCAGGTCTACAACCCGCGTGGTGAGCCGGCGGTACACCTCTGGGGGAGGCGGGTCACTCTCATAAGGTGGCTCGCGCCGGGGCGGGTCGTTGAACGCCCAGTGCTTGACTTCCCCTTGCCCACCTTGCATCACCACGCACCGGACGCCGTCCCAACTCGCTCTGTACAGGGTCGGGTCAGCCGCAGGGAAGTGGAGGTTTGCGGGCGGCATCCGCAGTTTAGGGTGGATACGGTTGAAGCATAATTCCATATCCGCCCGCGCAAAGCCGAGCGGGAACTCCATTCCGACCTCTTTGCCGTCTACCACCCATTCATCCATGCCCCAGAAGTGCGCGTGCCGCAGGTCAAGCTCCAGTTCGTTGACCAATCGCGCCACGAGCGGGAGTTGTTCTGTCGGGCCGATGGGGCCGCAGATACCCGCCGGCTCGTGCTCGGTCGCCTGCCGCCACGCGGTGATGTACTCCAGCGCCTCGGCAAGGTAAAAGTCCTCCAGCGTGTCGTAGAACTTCACCGCGAAACCTTCACGGCTCAGCGCCAGCAGATCGTCTGCGGTCAGCCGGGCGGCGTCGTCCAGAATCGTGCGATCCAGCGTGGTGTAGTCCCACCAGCCTGGCGCTACTCTGCTGATCGGTCTCATGGCTCCTCCTTTTGTTTCGCACAATGTTCACGGCAACAGGCGGTACGGGCGAGGGCGTCCCCACCCCATTTCGGGGCGGAAGCCTTCCGCGTACTGGACGCCGCACTGCAAGCCGCGCGAGCGCCCCATCACTTCAATGAAATCCATCACGTCGATGCCGTCGTGGTCTTTGAGCCACTTGAGCTGGCTCTCGTGGCAGGCGAGCATTTCGCGTTTGAGGTTATAGGTCTCAGCGATGTCCACGTACTCCGTCGGGCTGAAGTTGATACCCGTAAGGACATCGCAGTAATACAGCGGTTGAACGCCGGGATGCGCCGGGTGCTCTGTCTTCACGTGGGCCAGCCCGGAGAGAAACGAGGCGTCGAACAGCAGTCGGCTTACCACGCGGTGGTCAGGGTGGTAGTCGTGCGGGTCGTGGGTCAGGATCAAGTCCGGCTGCGCCTGGCGCACCAGATCAACAAAGCGCAGGCGGGTGTCGATGTCCTCGAAGATCAACTCGTCTGTATAGCCCAGCCAAACCAACTCGGCGCCAATGACAGCCGCGGACCTTTCCGCCTCTTTGCGACGGATCTCAGCCAGCTCATCTGGGGGGATGATCATGTGTCCGGCGCTGCCATCGGTGGCAATCGCCATCACAACGCGCACACCGCGCTGTGTGTACTTGGCGAGTGTGCCCGCGCACAGAATTTCCAGATCGTCCGGGTGCGCACCGACTGCCAGCACCCTCTTGACGGGGGAAGCCTGATCTGCTGGCATAGCGTGGCTCCTTATGTCATGTCGCTTCCGGTGGGTTTTCGGGCTTCTTGAACTGAAGCAGGTTGTGTTCTGCCGGTCTGAAATGCTATGATAACACACGATTGTACAAGCGCGCTTTAACCTCTGGTTTGGGAAACTGCAAGGCGCAGAGGCCCAGGCCACCTCACAGCGGTCAGTTTGGAGGTGCATTCTCATGGAGTTGGGTGTCAGCTACATCTCTTCTCACCTGCCCGATCACATTGAAGCGGATATGCGGCACCTTAGAGAAATCGGGTGCACAGAAGTTCTGTTCGCCTTGCAGGAGAATCATCTCGTTTACCTCACGGGCGCGTTGGAATTCGGCGCGCGGATTGCGAAGGACAACGGCTTGCGACCCTATGTGGTGGTGTGGGGATATGCCAACACCTTCGGCGGCGGGCGTATCTCAAAGTTTCTCCTCAATGAACCAGGCGTGTGGCGGAAAGACAGAGAAGACAATCCCATCCCTATGGCGTGCCTAAACAATCCCCGACTTGTAGAGCATTTTGTTGAAATCACCGAGGTCTGCCGCGCGCATGGCTACGAAGGCGTGTTCATCGACGAACCAACGATACAGACCTGTTTTTGCCACCACTGCCGCCGACGCTTTGGCGAACGCTTTGAACTGGACCTTGCGCAGTGCGAAGGCACCGACGCCTACGACGCTTTCCGTAACGAGACGGTCCACCACTACACCGAAGCCGTGTGCAGCCGGGTCAAGGCGCTTGACGCCGACCTGAAGACCATCACCTGCGTTATGCCTTGTGACCGCGCGGTCTTCGAGAAAGTAGCGTCTATCTCCGCGCTGGACGTATTCGGCACCGATCCCTATTGGCTTATACCTGCTATGGAGCTGACCGTTGAGGCTGCGATTGACTACACGAAACTCATCAGGGCGATCTGCGCAGAACGGGGTAAGCAATCTCAAGTCTGGCTCAACTGCTGGCGTATCAAGGCCGGCTACGAAGCCGAGGTGTACACGGGTGGTCGCGCGTTGGCTGAGGTGGGGTGCGACTCGCTCTATACCTGGTCATTTCGCGGCGGCCTCGGCACGAACGAGGCGTGCGATAATCCCCCGGCAGCCTGGGCAAACGTCGTTCGGCTCTACCGGGAACTCGCGCAGGTCTGAATCCGCGATTATAGGCGCGTGGGAAGCCACAGGTGACGGCCAGCCCAGCGAGAATCGGCGACCTGCGCGCCGTCTGGCGCGGCGCGCGCTCCGCGCAGCCTTGACGGGAGCAGGCTGCCGCGTCCCTGACCGCCTTAATCTCTCCCCGAACCCATTTCCACGCTGGACTGCTGTTCGACGGCGATTTGCGCCCGCCGGGCCAGCCGTCGCCGCGCCTGTTCGTGGATCTCGCGCACGTGGTAGACCTTCTCCTCCACCGCCGCCGCCAGCCAGTAAGCACCGTTCTCCGCGGTCGCCAGGCTGCCGGCGCCATAGCTGCCGGTGAGTGTGTCGTCTTCCCACGGGTGGCTGAGGATGAGCGCCCCGCCTTCAATCCAATCCATGTAGTAATTCAGCGTGCTGATGAAATTGGTCTCATCCACGACCCGATCCATCCGGCACAGGTCGGGGCGCAGGTGAAGCATATACGCGGTTTCTAGCTCCCCTGCGTGGCCCATCCCGCCGCGCCCCGAACGGCGATGCTTCTCGATTGCCGGCGCGCCCAGGTGGCCGGACGTGTGCAGCCAGGTCGTCGATGCGAAGACATGATGATGGCGGTCGCCGATGTACTTCACAACGTTGTGGAGGAAAGAACAGTTGCCGCCGTGCCCGCTCATCAGATAAAAGCGGTCAGCGCCGCGCAGGACCAGCGCCTCCAGCGCTTCGAGCACGAAATCCTCGAACACCCGCCCGCCTACGTTCATAGTCCCCGCGAAGGACGACCGGTACATGCTGACGCCGTAAGGGAGCGTGGGCAGCCTCTCGGCTTCACCGGGAATGGCCGCGACCACGCCTCTGGCGATGGCGTCGATGATGACCGTGTCGGTGTTCAGCGGCAGGTGGAAGCCGTGCTGCTCGGTATGGCCGCACGGAATCAGGATCACGCGCTGCGGCGAGGCCGAAAGCAGTTCTGGGGCCGGCGCGTTGACAGTTCGCTCCAGTTTGATCTGGCTGACGCCCGGCGACTCCAGGCCTTCGTCGCCGTCATGCACCACGTGAAGCTGTGTGAATCGCTCGTCCTGTGGCCCGCTGAAAATGCCCGCCACGACGCGACGCAGCATCGCCGGGCTGACGGCGAGAACGCTCCCCTCCCAACCATACGGCAGCGCCGGGAGCGCGCAGTAGCGCGCGACGCCTAACGCCTGGGCGATGCGCTCTTCCGCGAAACCCTCGCCTAAGGGTAAGACCAGCGGGAGGTCGCGCGGCAGTTCGGCCACCTCAGGCCACGTCAACTCCTCATACCGGATCACGTCTACCATGCGATGCGCCTCTCAATCATGTGGCTGGGGTGGATTGTACCCTACCTGGCTCCGCCACGATCTGATCTTTCAGTTTGCTCAAGCCTGCTTACGATGGAGCGCGTCATAGGGCCGTTGCGAGAAAACGGGATATTGCGCGTCGCGTTAAGCCGTTATACAATGCAAAGAGGCTGACCTGCGATTCGGAGGTCGCCGCCCCACTCGTATCCTTTCATAAAATCTACAGGAGGAGAGACGTGTTCCGACGAACCGCACTGACTTTAGTTTTCCTTTTGCTCGTGCTCGGCTTTGCTGCTCCTGGCATCGGCGGCGCACAGGAGGACAACGTCGACATCTACGGTCGCCCGTTGCCCGAAGACGCCGCCCCCTACGAGATGCAGGTGGAACAGGAACTCTGCAACGCCAAGCGCACGGAGACCACCTTCTCGGCTGTCGAATCCGTGTACCAGCGCATCTGTCTGATATCCGACCTGTTTTCCGACTGGCCGGTGTACCTGGATGTAAACATGCAATTGATCCCAGGGAGCTTCGAAACCTGGGAGCCGGCGGAAGATGGCCTCTCATGGATTTTCCACATCAGGCCGGGCCTGATGTGGAGCGACGGCACGCCGGTGACAGCCAACGACTTCGTGGTGAGCTGGCAATACATGGCCGACCCCGCGCACGCCTATGACTTCGCGTGGATGTGGCAGGGCATTGTCAAGGGCTGGTCGGAGGCGGTCGCGGGCGAGATCCCGCCGACCGAGATCGGCATGGTGGCGGTGGACGACCTGACGCTCCAGGTCTTCACCGAGGGGCCGCGTCCCTATCTGCCCAACGTATTTCACTTCTGGGCGCCGATGCAGGCCAAGTCGCTTGGTGAGCCGGGTGCCTGGAACCCCGATTACATCATCGATCCTGCGACCAGCGTCTCGTCTGGGCCGTTCATTCTCAAGGAATACGTGCCCGGCGACCATGTGGTGCTGGAGGCGAACCCGCACTATACCGGCATCTTCAAGCCCATGTTCAGAGAGTTGCGCGGCGTCTATGGCGACATGGATACCAGCTTCCTGGCCTTCCAAAACCAAGAGGTAGACAGGGTCAACTATGATTATCTGAAGCCGGCGGACTTCGAGATCATCGCCAACGACCCGGTCCTGCTCGCCAACTGGCGGCCCACCGCGGGCGACTTCCGCACCGACTACCTGCTCTTCGACACCTACAACCCGCCGTTTAACGACGTGAACGTGCGCCTGGCCTTTGCCAAGGCGGTGGACCGCCAGTCCATCGCCGACAACGTCATCAACGCGAGCGGCATCACCAACGCGATGCCGGCGTACTCGTTCCTGGCCCCCGGTTTCCCGGCCTGGGACGCGGAAGGCGCGTTGAAGGACATCCAGGCGTATGACTGCCCGGCGGCCCAACAACTGCTCGCCGACGCCGGCTACCCGAACGGCGAGGGCTTCCCGGCGCAGTCGCTTAAGCTGCGCGGCGAAACCGGGAAGGTGAACTGGTTTGTCGCGGTCGCCGCGTCCATCAGCGAGTGCCTCAACATCGAGATCACTGTCGATAACATGGATTACACCGCCTATATGGACGCCCTGTTGGAGCGCCCCACCACGCTCCAGTTCGGCGCTGTCTCCTACGGCATGGACTACCTGGACCCCTCCAACATGCTGGGGGTGTGGGTGTCCACCGGGCGGCACTCGTGGCGCAACGCTGAGTTCGACAACCTGGTGCACGAAGCCGACGTGCTTGTCGGCGACCCCGAAGCCCGTATGCAGATGTACAAGGACGCCGAGCGCATCCTGGTTGAGGACGTGGGCGGCGTGTTCCTCTTCTGGCGTGTCCTGGGTGACATCTGGCAGCCCTACATCGCCGGCCCGTGCTTCGAGCCGGACAGCCAGGGCGTGGCCGCGTTCCACTGGGGCAACGACTGGTGCTGGACCGCGCTCTACGTCACCAACGAGGTCGAGAACTACGAGACCTACCGCACCAAGTAGCAGGCGGAGTAGGGACGTGGCATTGCCATGTCCTTGCCTCCTTACGAACGATAGGGGCGGGTCTGAGACCCGCCCCTACAAGAATTGGGACGTCTACCTGCATAGAACGCTGGAATCCTCATGACCGGATATATCATCAGGCGACTCATCTCCCTCTTCTTCGTGATGCTCGCGGTTACCCTCATCGTGTTCGTGATGATGAACCTGGTGCCAGGCGGTCCGTTCGGGATGGGCGAGCGCGGCCACTCCGAGGCCGCCCTGAAGAACCTCATGCACAAGTACGGCCTGGACAAGCCCGTGTTTGAGCGCTACCTTATCTTTCTGACCAACGCGCTCCACCTGGACTTTGGCAACTCCTATGCTGTGGCCGGTCACCCTCCGGTCACGGAAGTCATCGCGCGTACCTGGCCGATCACGCTGCATGTGGGGATTTACACCATCGCGGTCGCTTTCGGGATCGGCCTTACCCTGGGGATCATCGCCGCTTACTTCCGCAATTCATGGATTGACAACACGGTGACCTTCGTCGCCACGCTCGGCATCACCGTGCCGAGCTTCGTCTTTGCGACCTGGTTTCTGTTGATCTTTGGTTTTCAACTCGGATGGGGCAAGGAGAGTGAGTGGATTATCGGGCCGATCTTCGGCAAAGGTCCGGCGGTCCTTTCCAAAGATTATTTTCTGCCGGTGATCACCTACGCGCTGACGCCGCTGGCGTTGGTCGCGCGCTACACCCGCGCCAGCGTCACCGACGCGCTCAACGCCGACTACGTGCGCACGGCGCGCGCCAAAGGCCTCACCGAGCGCGGCATCACCCTGCGGCATGTGTTGCGGAACGCGCTCATCCCGATGGTGACTGTGCTGCTGCCCATCGTCCCCGACCTGCTCACCGGCTCGCTCTTTATCGAAGTCGTGTACGGCATACCGGGGATGGGGAAGTTCTTTGTCACCAGCATTTTCAACCGCGATTATCCGATGGTCATGGCGATGTTTTTGCTGATCGCCTTCCTCTGGGGCATGACTTACCTGATTACTGACATTCTCTACACCTGGATCGATCCGCGCGTACGGCTCGGTGGCCCAAGGAGCGCCTGATGACCGCCCCTGTGAGCACTGCCGATGTCGGCAAGACCGTTTCACTAGACCAACCCTTGCTCAAACAGCGGACATTGTGGGGAGACGCCGCGCGGCGCTTCCGTCAGAACCGCCTGGCAATGGTCGGGCTGGTGATCCTGATCCTTCTGTTCGCGGTGGCCGTGTTCGCCGATGTGCTCTCTCCTTTCCCCTACGATAAGGCCGATTTCAGCACCGCCTACCTGCACCCCTTCGAGGACCCGAACCACGTCCTCGGCGCGGATGCGGTCGGGCGCGACTACCTGTCACGGTTGATCTACGGCGCGCGCACCTCGCTGCTTGTGGGTTTGTTGGTGCCGGCGATTGCGTTCACCATCGGCGTGCCGGTTGGCGCGCTGGCGGGGTATCGCGGCGGTCTCATCGACTTTATCGCCCTGCGTCTCGTGGAAATCATGACCGCCGTGCCGGGGTTGGTCTTTGCCCTCTTCCTGCTCAGTGTGCTCGGCGGCGGGCTTGTCAACGTCATTATCGTGCTGAGCGTGACCTCGTGGATCGGCCCGTTGCGGATCACGCGCGGGCAGTTCTTAGCCATCCGTGAGAAGGAATTCACGACGGCGGCGCGTGCGCTGGGCGCGCCCGACTGGCGTATCATCTTCACCCATGTCCTGCCGAACGCGCTCACGCCGCTGCTGGTGGCGTTCACGTTTGCGGTGCCGCTGGCGATCTTCGCCGAAGCCTCGTTGAGCTTCCTGGGCCTGGGCATTTCGGAGCCGATCCCCAGTTGGGGTAGAATGGTGGGGTCAGGGGTCGGCACGTCGATCCAGGTGTATTATCACCTGGCGCTGTTCCCGACCATTCTTGTCGCCCTGACCATGCTGGGCTTCTCATTCGTCGGCGACGGGCTGCAAGAGGCGCTTGACCCCCAACGCTCGCGATAGAGTCAGCAGTAGGAGTCGGATCATGCGAAGGAGACTGCTTGGCATCATCGGCCTTGTGGGCCTGCTAACCCTCGCCCTGGCGGCGTGCGGAGGTCAGCGCGCCACGCCAACATCCCGTCCCACCGTCTCCCCCATCCCGGTCTACTCCTATCCGACCGTCACCGAAGCGCCGGCTCTCGCCACGCTGGCGGCTGTCACCGCCACCGCCGCCGCAGGCGCAGCGACGCCTGTGCTTGACCCGACGGCAGTCGCGCGCGGGCAAAGCAACTGGGAGCGGCTGGGGTGCGCCACATGTCACGGCGAGAACGGCGAGGGTGGCGTGGGCAGCATCGGCGGTAAGGTTGCGCCCTCGCTGGCCGGCCTCACCCTCACGCAAGAAGAGTTCATCACCTGGATGCGGACGGGCGGCACGCTCGGCAACGCGCACCTGTTCTCCACCGACCGCCTCAGCGATTCGGGTGGCAGGAACCTGTACCAGTTCGTGTTGTCGTTAAGCGGCGGCGAGTGACCCCGGCGCATCTATGGCGAAAAGCAAGCCCCAAAAGCGCGCCAGCCTTAAGCGGGCGCAGAAGCGATCCGAGGCGGGTTTTGTGCCCATCCTGGTCACCACGCTCATCGTCATCGTGGCCGGCGTGAGCATCCTGCTTGCCGTGTCGGGAGGGCTTCCCGGTTCCGGCCCTCAGCCGGTAATGACGCTGGAGCCGGAGATTGTCCTCAACCTCACCCGCCTGCCGCAAGCGACGCCGCTGTCGGGCGAAGCCGCCGCCGAGTGGAACGAGTTCCGCGCGGCGGTCGATGCGTGCGGCGATTACCGGCCCGAACGACGCCAGCAGATGCACCAACACATCGACTGGCTGCTGGACCCATCGGACATTCCGGGGGATGTCATCATCGCGCTGGGGCCTGACCCTACCGCCAAGCTGATCTTCGCTATGGCTACCTATACCTCGTCCGAGTGGCGGCTGGGCGGTCGCAAGCCCGACTCGTGCCTGGTGCCCATTGGCCGCTTGTTGAATGACCGGCTTGTCGCCGCCGGCGAGGAGCCGTTCGACACCTACGACGAAACCACTGCCCAATAGACGCATCTCACGTTTATGACGACAACCTCTCATAACCCGCTCCGTTCCCAATTCTTGCTTGACCCGAATGTGATCTATCTCAACCACGGCAGCGCCGGGGCCTGTCCCAGACCTGTTTTCGAGGCGTACCAGCGCTGGCAACTGGAACTCGAACGGCAGCCGGTGGACTTCCTGGGGCGGCGCGCGCCGGGCCTGCTGCGCGAGGCGCGTGCCAGTTTAGCCGCTTACCTTCATACCGAACCCGGCAATCTCATCTATGTCACCAATGCGACCACCGGCGTGAACCTCGTCGCGCACTCGCTGGCGCTGCGCCCTGGCGATGAGATTCTGACCACCGACCATGAATACGGCGCGATTGACCGCACCTGGGCGTTCATCTGCCGCAAAACCGGCGCGCAATATGTGCGTTGTCCCATCCCTGTCCCGGTCACGTCTGCGGAGGCGTTTGTCGATGCGTTCTGGGCGGCGGTCACGCCGCGCACGCGCGTGATCTCCATCAGCCATATCACCTCGCCTACGTCGCTGATCTTCCCGGTCGCCGCGATTTGCCGCCGCGCGCGCGAGGCCGGCATCCTCACGGTCATCGACGGCGCGCACGCGCCGGGCCAGATTCCCGTTGACCTGGAGACGCTTCAGGCCGATTTCTACGCCGGCAACTGCCACAAGTGGATGTGCGCGCCGAAGGGATCGGGGTTCCTGTACGCGCGCGCGGAACATCACCACATGGTTGAGCCGTTGATCGTCAGTTGGGAATGGCAGGATGAGTCGGTGTTTGTGCGGGTGAACCAATCGCAGGGCACGCGCGACATCGCTGCGTTTCTCGCAGTCCCGGCGGCGATTGAGTTCATGCGGGCGAACGACTGGAACGCCGTGCGCACACGCTGCCATGACCTGGCCGATGAGATTCTTCAGCGGGTAACCGGCGGATATGGCCTGGAGCCGGTTTCAGCCAACGCGGACTGGTTCGCGCAGATGGTTTCCGTCCCGTTGCCGTCCTGCGATCTTCCCAATATCACCAAGCGGCTCTACAGCGAACACCGGATCGAAGTGCCTATCTTCGCCTGGAATGGCCGAAACCTGATGCGTGTGTCGGTGCAGGGCTACAACACCCGCGACGACCTGGAGACCCTGTACGCAACCCTTTCAGCACTCATACAGAGGCTCTAGCGAGAGCCGCTTGCACCGATGATGGTCTCCGCGACCCAAGCCGCGGGCGCATTCGTAGAAAAGGCGGGTCCCGGTGCCGATTGACCGCCGACTTTCAACAGATCATTCTTCGGGAGGCGTCTGGTCATCGTCTTCGCGTTCGCGCCGACGCTTGAGCAAACGCGCCGCCAATGTGCTCTCGGCGGCTTCGGGCGATGGGCGCGGCGCGGGCTGGGCCGGCGGCGCAGGCGGCGCATCAAGTTCGACGCGGTGCGGCGGCCCGGCGAGCGGCTCACTGCGCGCAGGGCGGCTCGGCTTGGGGGGGAGCTTGCGGCGCGCTTCGACAGGCGGGGGAGGCTCGGCTTCAGGGGCGCGCGTGGCGGCAGCGGCGCGCTCCTTTGCGTCCTTCAGTTGCTCGAAGCGGCCCGAATGCGTCTCGGCCTGCGGGCTGAGGCGCGGCCCGGAAAAGAACGCCGCGATAGCCTCGCGGGCGCGCTCCAGGTCGGTCCGTGTGATGATGAGGCGGCGCACAGCCACGTCAAGCGGGAGCAACACGGCGGCGAGGAGCAGCAGCCACGGCCAAATCGGCATGGCGGCGCGGCGCGCGACCAGGTTGTGGTCAAACGCCTGGCCGGGGTTACTCAACTGACGGCCCTCGGTGAGGTGGGCGATGCGCTCCAGCAGGCGCGGGTCGGCCTCTAGCGCACGGTACTCCGGCGAATAGCTCAGCACCCAGCCGGTGGTCTGCTGCACGGCGGTGACATCAGACGCCTCGCCCTGCTGGACGCCGCTCACGCCGACGAAATAGGCACCTTCGGCGGAGGGGGTGAAAACGCCCTCATAGCGGCCCGGCGCGACCTGGCGCAGCGGGACCGTCTCGGCGGTCAGGTCAGGCGCGACGACGTGTGCGCTCAGGTCCAGCCCGTTGAGGTAACGGTCGTCGCGGTCAAGCGCGTCCACGCGGATGACGCCCTGTTCGTCGCGCTGTTCTATCTTCACCTCGACGTTTTCGTTCACGCCTTCCGTAATGGTCCAACGCACGGCCTGGCTCCAGAAGCGGGCGAAGTCCTCCCAATTCACCCAGTTCGCTGCCCAACGCGCCGATGCATCTGAGGTCCACGCCACCGCGCGGCCCAGGCCGTACTGCCACGTGGCGAGGATCGGATCCTCCTCTTCGCTGGTGAGGACGACGCGGGCGGTGTCTTTGGCGCTGGTCGCCACGTAGCCGAGCAACTGCGGGACCTGGCGGATGCCAGTCAGGATCGGGCTAGGCGCTTGTTGCGCTGGGAAGAAGGTCTCTTCGACGATGTACGAGCGCGACGCGAGCAGGGTCTCGGCGGTGAAGATAGTCGGGATGGTGCTGACGTCGGGCGCGAAGTGGAAGCGCCCCCCGGTCGCCTGCGCCAGGCCCTCAATCCAATCTGCGTAGTTCGCGCCGATGGCGACCACCGAGGTGGTAACGCTGGCGTCCTGGTACATGCCGCGCACCATCTCCAGCACGCCGGTGGGGTCGGAGCCGCCGTCGCTGAGCAGCACCACGTGTTTGACCGGCGCAGGGTGCTGGGGCAATACGCCGGTGACCGCCTCAATCGCCGCGTAGATGCTGGTGCCGCCGCCGGGCGTCATCGTGCCCACCAGCGCCTTGAGCGCGTTAGTGTTCGACACCGGCTGCAAGGGCACCACCCAGAACGCGCTGCTGTCGAAGCCCACCACACCCACGTTATCGGTTGGGTTCAGCAGATCGAAAGAGCGGATGACCGCCTCTTTGGCGAGGTCCAGGTGTGTGAAACCGTTCGGGTCGACGGCGGACATGCTGCCCGACCGGTCGATGACAAACACCATCGCCAGTTCCGGCAGGCGCTCCTGGTCGCGGATGCGCATCTCGACCGGCAGGGTTTCTTCGAGCGGGGTCTGGTAATACCCGCCCACGCCGTAGCTTTCGGGGCCGCCCACCACCACCAGCCCGCCGCCCAAGTCGCGCACGTACACCTGGAGCACGTTCATGCGCCGGGGCGAGAGTGCGGTAGCCGGCACGTTGACCAGGATCACGCTCTCGTAGACGCTGAGCGGCCCCAGGCTGACAGGCAGCGCGCCGGGGCTGATTTCATCCACCAGGATGCCGGTCGCGTTAAGGGCGCGCGCCAACTCGGCGCTCTCTTGGGAATCCTGGCGTACCAGCAGCACACGCGGCGGACCGGTGATGCGGCTAAAGCTGCTCAGCGCGTTGTTTTGATAGAACGTATCCGTGCCGACTGGATCTACCACTACACGGAAATCGGTAAAGCCCGGTGCGCCCGCCTGCAAGCGCAGCACAAAGCTCTGTGCGCCGACGTGCAGTTCCGCTGCCTCCTGGTGCACAATCTCGCCGCCGGCCAGCACCGTGATGTTGGCGGCGGCTTCGATGTTGCTTTCCAGGGTCAGGTTCAGGTCGAAGATTTGCCCCTCGTTGAGCGTCGGGGGTGTGTGCACGTCGGTGATGAGCACCTCCGGCGCGGGGGGGTGCTGGAACGAAACGAAGTCGATCTGCACGCCAGAAGCGGCGGCCAGCCGGGCGGCGGCTTCCGCGTCGCCAACGGTCGCCAGCCCGTCGCTGAGCACCACCATCCGCCGCGCCATATCGGGCGGGAAGAGCGCCAGCCCCAGGCGGATGGCCTCGGCAAGGTTCGTGTTAAGCGTGAGCGGTGTGGAGAACACCCGGTCGAGCGTGCGCGCGGTCGAGAGCGGGCGCTCGACCAGCGCATCGGCCCCAAAGAGGATAACGCCCGCCTGGTCATCCGGCCCCATGCTGTCGAGCGCCGCGCGCACGTAGTCGAGGGCGGCCTCGCGGCCCTCCGCGCCCATGCTATCGGAGAAGTCCACCAGAAACAGGGTGGCGAGCCGGTCGGCGGCCAACACAACCTGCGCGCCGGCGACGCTGAAGACCAGCAGCGATGCGATCAACAGGCGCAACGCCAGGCTGAACGTGTCGCGTTGGCGCCGGAACGCCGCGCGCGGCCTGCCGTACCAGATGAAGTACGGCAAGACGAGGAGCAAAATCAAGGCCAGCGGCGCGGTGAACGTCATCAGGAAACCAGCACAGAATAAACAGACGGTGGCGCGTGCTTGGTAGCACTACAGAACAGCGTGGAGCATCCATTCATAGGGCGCCGGCGCGTCTTTTAGCCTGTTTCAACCATCCAGTGGTTGGGACAAGGGGCTTAAGCCCCTTGTCCTGTTTCCAAATGGAACAGTTGCGCTGGACCACGCCGTTTTGTGGAGCTACCCGCGTACCTCAATTCCTTATATTGAACTGATTCAAACTTACGCCAACAGCTGGCCGTGCTAAGGCCTTTCTCTACCTCACCCCCGTCTCGCCTGCGGCTCGACACCCCCTCTCCGCTTGCGGCTATAGTCCGGCGTAGCCGGGAGAGGGGG
>DAOTXU010000395.1:0-3655 GCA_034435135.1 Anaerolineae bacterium
GGCTCGACACCCCCTCTCCGCAAGCGGAGAGGGGGACGGGGGGTGAGGTGCCCGCAAACACGACAAGCACCCCACGCACCGCGGTCGTTGGCTCAAAAGCTTGAATCACTTCATTATTATAATGCAGAAAGCATCAATGGATAGTGGGGGAAGTCGTCAATCCTCGCGTTCAAGGCCCAACCGCTCGCGCACGCGCTCCACGACTCGGCCCAAATCGTGGGGGCGGTGCACGAAGTCCAGCGCGTCGGCGTCAACCGTCATGAGCGCGCACGCGGTCCACGACTCGGCCCACTGGTTGTAGAGGGCGTTGAGCTGGGTCAGGTACTCGATGGAGATTTGCATCTCGTAGGGGCGACCGCGTTGGCTGATGCGCTCGGCCAGGGTGCCGACGCTGGCCTTGAGGTAAATAATCAGGTCAGGCGGGGGGAGGAACGCGCGGATGCCCTCGTAGAGCGCGCGGTAGGTGGCATAGTCGCGCTCGCTCATCCGCCCCTGCTGGTAAAGATTGTGCGCGAAGACCTCCGCATCTTCATACACGCTGCGATCCTGCACCACGCTGCCGGGGAAATCCACAAGCTGCCGGTGATGTTGTAGCCGCCGGCTGAGGAAATACACCTGGGAGTGGAAGCTCCAGCGCGGCATGTCGGTGTAGAAATCGGCCAGGTAGGGGTTGTCGGCGTGCGGCTCAAGGAACGGCTCCCAGCCCAGCGCCTCGGCGATCCGGCTGGTGAGGCTGCTCTTGCCCACGCCGATATTGCCGGCCACCGCCACGAAATTCCGGCGTGCATCGGTCATGGCTCGCCGTCCGTCTCGTTGCGTTGCGCGCGATCGGGATTCCATATGGGCAGCTTGACGCTGAAAGTCGCGCCCATGCCCTCCTCGCTCTCAAACCAGATACGCCCGCCCATCGCCTCGACCTCGGCCTTCGCCAGGTACAGGCTGAGGCCGTAGCCGAACTGGCTGAGGACCTGCGGCTGGCGCGCGCGCTCGAAGGGCGCAAACACGCGCGCGCTCTCTTTGGCGCGGACGCCGCAGCCCCGGTCGATCACGTCAATACGCACGCAGCACTTGTCGGCGGTGCGCGCGGCCTGCACAAGGATCGGCGCGTTGCTCTCGCTGTAGAGCACGGCGTTGCCGAGCAGGTCGCGCAGCACGTTGCGCAGGTGCGACGGCGAGGCGGCCACGTCGAGGCCGGGCGGGATATTCAGCGCGAAGCGTTCATGGTCATAGACCCGGCCCGATTCAGGATCGACCAGGGTCTCTTCAAGCACGTCATCGAGAAAATCCTCGATCCATGTGTCCAGCCGCACGGGCCGGGTGAGCCGGCCCACGTCGGCGGCAAGCTGCCCGGTGACGACCGCCTCCACGCGGTACAGCAGGTCCATCAGCGCCTCGAGGCGGTACATGTGCGAGGCGATGATCGCGGTGAAGCCGGACACCTGCCCGGCCAGCGCGTCGGCGGTGACGCCTTGGGGCCGGTTCTTCAGCAGCCTGGTGATGAGGTCGGCGTGCCCCCGCGTCGCGCTGACGACCGCGCGCGTCTCGGCGCGGAAGTTATCCATCAGCCTGGTCAGGGGAGTCCAGTCCGGGGGCTGCAAAGTGAGTTGGGTGAGCACCTGACCGTTTTCCGCGTAAATCGCTGCCACCGAGCCGGCGATAAAAACGCCTTCGAGTCGGGTGTTGAAGTGCGCCGGACGCGTGCTCTTCAGCGTGTCCGCGCGGATGGTTTCGATGCCGGGTTCGCCGGGGTTGCGCCCGGCGTTGAGCATCCCGGCGCAGAATTCCCACCCCCTGGCGCGGATGTGCGCCAGGTTGTGACCGAGCAGGTGGCGGGCGGCCAGGTTGTCGATCAGCAGCGCGCCGTCAGGCGCGAACACCAGCACCGCCGGTTCCATGCCGTCGAGCACAGTTTGGAGGTCCAAGTTGCTGGCGCGCGTCCTGGCAGCCATCCCCCTATCCTCTGGGCTTGCTGGACAGCGGGCTTAAGCCCACTGTCCAATGTATTATCGTCTGAGTCGCGCGAAATGCGAGTCCCAACCAGATACGCGAAGCGGATTCGGCGCGAACGGGGAGGCCGACTTGCCAGGTCGGTCCATAACGGTATGTCTAGGGCATATAATCGCCCCTGACCGCGAATAACGGTGTGCGACCCGCCCCTGGGGATCGCGAGTATCATTTTGCGGTCTCTTCGCCTGACCGGGCAACGCGAAACCTCACAGCCGCTCGACGGCGGAGACATACAGCGACCGCCCGGTCCCACAACTGAAAGGGGGAACCCATGATCGCCATCGGCGTGGACATCGGCTCCACGCAACTCACCGTCTGCTGGCATCTTCACCCAATCCAGGTCCTGGACTTCAGCGATCCCGGCTGGTGGCGCGCGCTCGAAAGCCTCATCGTCCCCGACGTCACCATCGTCGCCTTTGAACCCACCGGCTGGCACTATAGCAGTCCACTACTAACCCTCGCGTCTCACCTCGGCGCGCGCCTGCTCCACGTCGAGCACCGCATCAGCAAGCGCGTCCGCGAGACCCGGATCGGCGGCGAGAAGAACGACCGCACCGACAGCCAGGCCCTCGCGCTCATTGCGTGGGAGGTCGGCCAGGGGGTGCACTATGAAGGCGTGCACTTCTTCGACCCCGCCACGCTCCAGCTCGCCGCCCGCTTCAAGTTCATGGTCCGCGCCTACGTCCGCGCCCGCGGTCGCGTCAACGCCACTGAAAACCGCCTGCGCCAGTTCGCCCATTCGATCTGGCCCTCCCTCAGCGCAGATCTGACCTCCTACCTGCGCGCCGTCGCTGCCGGCTACGTCACCCCCGCCGAGCTTGCCCAACTTGCTGTGGAGCTGGAGGGAGGCCACAGGATCGCCGGCTACGAGCACGGCCAGTCCCGCCGCTGGTTCCGCGCCATGATCGCCAAACTCCCGCCCTGGCTGATCCACGAGAACTTCGACCACATCTGGGACCTGATTGTGGAGACCCACAGCCAGCACGAAGAGGCGGAGCGCCAGCGCGCCAGCGTCGAGCAAATCATCAGCGCCATGCTCAACCACCCGCTCGTCCGCCGCGTCGTGGCGCTCTGGCGCACCGTGCCCGCTGCAAGTGACATCGAGCTTGCCGCCCTCCTCGCCGCCACCAACTGCGAGCCGCAGCACTTCACCGACGACGCCTTCGCCCAGGCCTGCCGCCTCAACCCCGTCCGCGAGCAGAGCGGGAAGGAAGTGCGCACGCGCCTGACCCAGCGCGGCCATAAGCAGGCCTCCCCCGCGCTTCATCTGTGGGTCATGAGGCTGCTGGCGAACGATAACCGCCCCAACCCCATTGCCGCCTACTTTGACCGCCGCAAGGCTGCCGGCCTGCTCCACACCATGGCCGCCACGAAGAATAAGCTGGCGGCGATCCTGGTCGGCATCGCGCGCTCCGGCCAGCCCTGCAACTGGAACTGGAAGGCGAAAAGTGAACAACCCCTTACAGCCGGCGAGGAAGAGGAAGTAGAACAAATGTTCTAATCGGGCGCGTGCTCTCCCGCCCGATAAGAGGCCGCCTGCCAAGCCAGGCGGCCTTTTTACTCCCCCCTCGGCCCCTTTCGTGTAGCGGCGGCACGCTGGGGCAGGGGCGGGGCCGGGGGTGCGCGCCCGCGCCGGGCGGCCCGCGGC
>DAOTXU010000396.1:0-7941 GCA_034435135.1 Anaerolineae bacterium
CGCTCCGGCGCAAACATCTTCTGCGACATCCGCAGCTACATCTCGACGGTTCGCAAACAGGGTGTCAATGTCCTCCAGGCCCTGCATGATGCCCTACTCATGCGGCCCTTCGTCCCTGCCTGAGTAGTTACACATTTTTACCCAATTCATGCATCATCAATCCGGCGCGGCGGCCACCTCATCGCGCGAGTCGCCTTCGGGTGGCAGCGGGAGGCGTTTGACGCGCACCTTGCGGATGCGCCGCCCGGTCACGGTCAACACCTCGATCTGGAGGCTGTCCACCAGGAATGTCTCTCCTTCCTGGGGTACGCGCCCCAACACGCTGAAGATGAAGCCGCCCAGCGTGTCGCCGGTCTCGGTGGAGAGGTGGCTGCGGAACAACTCGTTGACGTCGTCCAGGTCGATGCGTGCGTCGAAGATGAACTCCACGGCGCTGACCTGCTCGAAGGTGGCTTCTTCGTTGATGTCGTACTCGTCCTGAATCTCGCCTACGATCTCTTCGATCAGGTCCTCAATCGTGACCAGCCCCGCCGTGCCGCCGTACTCGTCGACCACAACTGCCATGTGCACCTTGCGATTCTGAAGCTCCTCCAGCAGGTCAACGGCGCGTTTGGCTTCGGGGATAAAGTAGGCGGGACGGAGCAAGTCAGCTAGGGAGCGGTCGTCGCCTTCGCGGTAGATGGTCAGCAGGTCTTTGGCGTAAAGGATACCCCGGATGTGGTCAATGGAGCCGGCGTACACCGGGATGCGCGAGTGCCCGGCCTGGATGATGGTGTCGAGGGCCACGTCAAGCGGGGTGTTGATTTCGAGCGCCACCATGTCGATACGCGGGACCATGACCTCGCGGACGAGCGTGTCGCCGAACTGGAAGATGGAGCGGATCATCACCCGCTCTTCCTCCTCGATCACGCCGACTTCCTCGCTGGCGTCAACGAGGGTCATGATTTCTTCTTCAGTAAAGGCGCTCGCCTCGGCTCCCACGCCGAACGGCCCGGCGATCTGGTCGCTGAGCCACAAGAGCAGCCGCGCGACGGGAGCAACCACGCGGAGCGGCACTTCGAGGCGGGTCGTCAAGGTGCAGGCGATGCTTTCCGCGTCGCGCACGACGAGGGCGGCGGGCAACATCTCGGTGAACAACACCGCGACCAGCGTCCCCAGGATGATGACGCCCCCAAAACTCACGACCCCGGCGAGGTTACCCCCCACGCCCGCGCTGACCAGCCAGGCCATGATCGGTGGCGCGATCAAGAGCGCTGCGACCGCAGCCGAGAGCAGGTGAACGCCGATATTGGCGAGTTGGAATGAAGCCGCCGGGCGCGTGGGGTTTTCCACCAGTACAAGCGCGCGCACGGCTCTGCGCCGGCCTTCCTCGACCATCTGTCGCAGGCGGGATGAGCGGGCTTCTACCAACGCCTGCCGTGCAATAGATAGCAGCGCGTTGACGCCCAGCAAGATAACCAGCGTCACGACGCCCGCGACGAAGTTGCCGTTCAACCGAGTCTTCCTGCCTCTGGCGATGCGCCGGCCCGGACAGGGGGTTTAAGCCCCTCGTCTCGGATCGGCTCTAAAACAAAACTGCCGAGGCGGCGTTATCGCAGCACATAACACCGCACTCGGTCTCCCAGAGCTGACACTGACAGCCTGTCAGACGGTCGCGTTGGCGACCGGTCGTATTTTCGCTCACCCTGAGTTCAACACGCTAGGCTTGCGCGCCGCAGGCTGGGGAGGCAGGGATCGAACCTGCGAATACGTGATCCAAAGTCACGTGCCTTACCACTTGGCGACTCCCCAGCGCGGCGAGGATTGTAACATATCGCGCGCTCAGCGGGCAAGGATTCTTGTCAGGCGGAGAAGCGTGTGCCGCAAAGGCACAGCCACAAGCCCATGTGCTGCCTAAAGGACTTCTTGGCTTAATCACAACCCGCACTGGAACGTGTAAACAAGGGAGCGGGTCATCCCGACCCGCTCCCTGATTGCCCTGACTATTGCTCGCTCAGGTACAGGTGCATCGCCTCGGCGGCGTGCAGCCCGGCGCGGACCGCCGTACTCACCAGGTCCGGCCCGTGCACGGCGTCGCCGCCGGCCCATACGTTCGTCAGGCTGGTCTGGCCGGTCTTCGCGTCGGCGGTGATGAGGCCCCAGTCGTGCGTTTCCAGGCCCGGCGTGGTCTTGCCGAGGGTGTCGTCGGGCCAGTAGCCCAGCGCCAACAGCGCCATATCGGCAGGCGCGGTGTAGTTCGACCCTTTGATTTTGACGGGGCGGCGGCGACCGCTCTCATCCGGCTCGCCAAGTTCCATGCGGATGAACTCGATGGCGGCGAGGCGACCCTGCTCGTCGCCGATGAAGCGCTCCGGCGCGGTCAGCCACTCGAACTTCGCGCCTTCTTCGCGCGCGTTCTCGCGCTCGGCGCGGCAGCCGGGCATCTCGGCCTCGGTGCGGCGGTAGGCGCAGGTCACGTCGAGGTCGTAGCCCGCCTCCACCTGGAGCCGCAACGCGGACCGCACGCAGTCCATCGCGGTGTCGCCGCCGCCGATGACGAACACCCGCCGCCCGACGCGCGGCTTGCCTTTCTCGGCCAGCGCCGGCGGTTGCAGCTCGACCGGGACGTTGGCCCGGATCAGGAACTCGCCGGCCTGGTACACGCCGTCGAGGTTTGTGCCCTCCATCTTCGCTGTCGCGTCTACGTTGGCACCCACGCCGATGAACACGGCGTCGTATTGCTTGCGCAGGTCGTCGAGCATAATGTCCTTGCCGACGCGCGTGTTGGAGATGAACTGGATGCCGATCTTCTTAAGCTGCTCAACCTTGTCGATCACGCGGCTCTTCTCCAACTTGAAGGCCGGGATGCCGTAAATCAGCAGGCCGCCGGGGAAGGGGTTGGCGTCGTAGACCGTGACCGCGTGCCCTTTGCGGCGCAGTTTCTCCGCGACGGTCATGCCCGCCGGCCCGCCGCCGACCACCGCCACGCGCTTGCCCGTGTCCGGCGCGACCTCACCGAGGGGGATGCCTTCCATCATGTACTGGTACTCGATCAAGAACTTCTCGATCTTGCCGATCCGCACCCGACTGTTGCGGACGCCGCCGCCCTGCGTGCACGAGCCTTCGCACAGGCGCTCCTGCGGGCACACCCGGCTACAGATTTCGGGCATGGGGCTGGTTTTGCGGAAGACGTTGGCCGCTTCGATGAAACGACCCTGCTCGGTCAGGCGTAGAGCCGTGGGGATGTCGTTGCCGAGCGGGCAGGCAAGCTGGCACGGGGCCGGGTCTGGGCATTGAATACACCGCCCCGCTTCGATGCAGGCGATCTGCGCTTCGTAATTCAGGTAGATTTCACAGAAGTGCGTAAGCCGCGTCTGGGCGTCCTGCTTCACCACCGGCTGCATGGGCGTTCTGGCGCGCTCCTTGCGGTCGATGTCGAGTTCGGCGCGGCTAACGACGAGCAGTTTTGGCATGGTTGGGTCTGATGACGTTCGCGGCGGCATGGATGCAATCTCTCCTCACATCACTTAGTGTGCGCGGGACAAAATCCGACTTGTTCAGTATAAGGACCGGTTTTAGGCGATTTTGCTGCATCCGCAACTATGGTGCCCCCGGTTTGCTTGATAAGGGTAAACCCGGAAGTCAGTTATCCTCTAGTGAAAAGTGTCACATTGCAGAAGTAACATGAGTCGTCGATTTCGCGCCGGCTAAGGGCGGGAAGAACGAAGCGCCCCGCGAGCTTGAGACTCGTGAGGCGCTTGCTTTCCATCAATTGGAGTCAATCACTGGGGGGACAGTGGCCTTTCGCTCACACCCTGGAATCGTGCCAGCGCAGTCAGTTTCCACCCGCCTCCGGGGTCGTGGTCTCCGGCGGTTCGTCCGCTGAGGTCTCGGCTTGCGGCGTGGCATTCAACGCCGCTTCGATGGCTGTTTGCAGCGTTTCCAACGGGAGCGCGCCGCTCATGGGTCGGCCATTCGAGTCGGTGACGTATTCGCCGTTGATGAGCACAGTCGGCACGCCCGACACGTTCTTCTCGGTGGCGCGTTCGCTGGACCTGACAAGAGTCTCCTGAAGCGCCGCGAAGCTGGCTTCATCATTCAGGCAGACGTCCAGCGCTTCCATGTCCAGCCCAAACGCCTCGGCGCGTTCGAGCAGGCGGCCCGTCAGGTAGGCGACGCTGCCCTCGACGTTGAAATAGGCGTCGAAGAAGTAGTCCTGTATCGGCCAGTACGCGCCCTGTTTGGCGGCGCACAGAGATATGAACATCGGCGGGACGGAAAGCTGACTCGACGAACGCAGCGCGCGCGCCACGACCTTCACCTTGCCCTCGCGCACAAGGGGCAACAATTGGTGCAGCGTCTCGCGGAAGTGGTTGCAGTGCGGGCACGTGAACTGGAAGAACTCGGTCAGCTCTACCGGCGCATCGGGCGACCCCAGATAGGGTGCGCCGTCTTCGAGCACGCCATTCTCGATGCCCTCGAAGAGCGCGACCGTCTCTTCGTTGGGCGGCTCCGGCGGCGGCCAGCCATCCATCGCGCAGCGGAAACCGACGGTCTCCAGCATGGCGTCAGGCTCCAGCGCGGCGCGGTGCGCGCCGCGCACCCTGAAGGGCGGGTCTTGCCACGAGCCGCCGCGCACCACACGCCCGGTCCCGGTCTCCGGGCCAGTGGGGCTTTCCGCTGCGGCGGCTTCGCTCGCGTAGAAATCGCGCGCGTACCAGTCCATTACCCACTCGGCGACGTTGCCCGCCGTGTTGAACAGGCCGTAGGGGCTGACGCCTTCGGGGTAGGCGTCAACCGGGGCCAGGCCGCGCGCCTCTGTGCGGGCGGTGTTGGCGAGGTTGGGGTCGAAGTCGTTGCCCCAGGGGTAGACGTTGCGCCCCGGGCCGCGCGCCGCGAGTTCCCACTCGGCCTCGCTGGGCAGCCGCCGGCCAAGCGCCTCGCAATATGCCTGCGCGCCGTACCAGCTTACATGCGTCACCGGCAGGTTCTCCGCGCCCTCAACTGGCGCGTAGCGCTCGCCGTCGAAGACGATGTTGCTCTGTTCATCTCCCTCTTGCGTGAGGCTGCACGCCTCACCCTGGCAGCCGTCGCGGTGGCGCTCCGGGCCGAGAGCGTTGAGGAATTCCGCATATTGCGCGTTGCTCACCTCGTAAAGCTCGATCTGGTACGGCGCGACCGACACCTCGTGCTCCGGGAGAGCGTCCCCGGCGGCCTCGGCGTCGCATTCGTCCTCCGGCGCGCAGGTTTTCAATCCCGCGTCGATCTCGTCCTGTGTGGTGCCCATGATAAACGCGCCGCCGCCCATGAAGGGAGCCACTTCGCTGCCGACGCCGCTGAGCGCGGACGCGCTTTCGGCCTCGTCGGCGACGTTGGCGTTCTCCGCGAACGTCTCAGGCGTAGGGGTAGGGAAGCCGGCTTCAGCCGGGGGCGTTTCGGTGGGAGGCGCAGGCGTCTCGGTTGGGGTAGGCGTCGGAATAGATGAAGGAGCTTCCGTCGGCGTGGCGGTGGGGGACGGCTGACCGCAGCCGGCGAGCGTGAGGGCGATAAGCAGGGCCAGCACGAGCGTATTTCGCATTGATGTGATCTCCAACTCAGGAATGGGCGACCATCAAGAGTCTAAACAAAGTTCCCCCACTGCGGCAACCCGGCTGCTCTACTCGCCCGGCCTCTCGTAGAAGCAGAGCATCGTGTTTCCGTACCGCCGCTGGTCGTAGAGCGCCAACGCCTCCAGCTCTAGCTCGGCGTATTCCGAAGGGTCGATCTGCGCGATGGCGACGCCGTCGGCGAAGAGGAAGCCGGGCTGCTCATCCAACGCTTGCAGGGCCTTCGACCACAGCGCTTCATACTGCGGCGGCGCAATGTAAATGAACTCAAACGCCTCGACCGGCGGGCGGTCCAGGTAACGGAACACGTCGGCGGCGACGACTTCGGCGCGGTCGGCCAGCCCGGTGATCTGCAAGTTTTCGCGGATGACGCGCAGCGCGGCGGGGTTGTTCTCGACAAAGACGGCGCGCGCCGCGCCCCGACTCAGGGCCTCAATGCCCACACTGCCTGTGCCGGCGAACAGATCAAGGAAGCGGCAACCGGGAATCGCGCCCCCCAGGATGTTGAAGAGCGCCTCCTTCACCCGGTCCATGACCGGGCGCGTCCCCGCGCCGGGGACCATTTTCAAGCGCCGGCCCTTCGCCGCGCCGGCAATCACGCGGACCGACATGTTCGCTCAGCCAGTTCCCTCGACCGCTTCGCGCACGGCGCGCAGGTTGGACATCGGCGTCGTGACCATGACGACGCACCCGGTCGAGAGGATGAACCGCCGCCCGTTCGTCAGCGCGATGGCTTGGCGGGCGCGGTCGCGCACCTCGATGGGCGTGCCGTTGTGCACCGGGTCCCAGCGCCCCAGGCCGCCGGACACCGCCCCTGCAAACTTCGATTTGCCGATTGCCAGGTCCGGCTCGGTCTCCTGGTCGTGCCAGTTGACCGCCTGTACGGGGTAATCCGCCACGAGGTTGAACATGGGCGCAGAGCCGTGCAGGTGCATCAGGTTGAACCACCACCGCTTGGAGGCTTCCAGGATTTCCAGGTCGTAGGGGCGGCCAAATGCCCGGTATTCCTCTTCGCTCATCACATCATAGCTGGCGTGCTGGATCGCGTAGAAGATGCCGCTGATGCCGCTCTTGCGCATCGCCTCGATAAAGCGCAGCGTGTTCTCGGTGAGAATACGCAGCCCGGTGTGGACTCGGTCGGGGTCAGTGCGCATGTGGCGGATCAGCAACTCCTCCCCGGAGATGTTCTTTGCCTGCGCTAGTGGGTTGAAGATGGTCTGGATGAAGGGGGTCTCCTCGCCAAAGGCGTCTTTGAGCAGCGCGAGTGTTTGAAGCTGGCGGCCCAGCGCGCCGCGCTGCGGGTCGAGCACCTTAAGCATGGTCCAATCCAGCGAGCGCTCAACGGCGCGCTGGGTGTACTCGCGCGTGCCTTCCAGCGAGCCGACCCACTGGTCCTGCACGCCGTAGTCGCTGACGCTGAAGCTGCTCGCGGGCGTCACTTTGACAAAGTCCCAGTCGTAGCTCTTCTGGAAGGCGACGGTCGCGGCGGCGAAGTCGGCTGCGCGCTGGTCGTCGCCGGGGAAGTGACGCCACAAGGCGACGGCGACACGGTCCACCGGCTCGCCGCTGATGGTCCTTTCCAGGCGTTCCCTCTTGTTCATCGGGTTGTCGTGGTCAGGTTAACTCTGTTGCATCCACTTGATCTGGCGCTTCGCCATGCGTTCCAGGATGGTGCTGCGGCCCGGCATGTCGGTGCGGATGGTGTCGATCAGGCCGATCATCTTCTGAAAGGCGGCGATGGCGTCCTGGGGGCGGTCCAGCGCCCTCAACGCCAGCCCTTTGCCATAGAGGGCATCTATGTGGTTGGAGTCTTGCTGAAGAACTCTCTCAAACTCGGCCAGGGCCTGCTCGTTCTTGTTGTTCAGGTGTAGTTGCCAGGCAGCGCTGACCTGCTCGGCAAAGGGATCAGGCGGGGGGATTTTGTCGCCGAGGTTGTCCAGAATCTGCGCGCCATAAGCGGCGACGTCAGCTTGCTCACGTTTGTCGGCCATGTAAGGAACCTCCAGAGATGAATAGCGGTGCACCTGGGTGTCGTGGAGCGTCGGGATGGATTATACAGACGGCAGGCGGATTGGCAAAGAGTCCGCCTATCCTTACCCGTAAGGCGATTGCACGGGAAACGGGGTCGGTTCTGACACAGAACTGATTCAAACTTACACCAACAGCTGGCCGTCGTGTAAGGCCTTTCTCTACCTCACCCCTGTCTCGCCTGCGGCTCGACACCCCCTCTCCGCTTGCGGCTATAGTCCGGCGTAGCCGGGAGAGGGGGACGGGGGGTGAGGTGTCCGCAAACACGACCAGCGCCACACGCACCGCGGTCGTTGGCTCAAAAGCTTGAATCACTTCACAGCAAGAC
>DAOTXU010000397.1:0-16367 GCA_034435135.1 Anaerolineae bacterium
GAAACTGCGCCTGCCCCTTGTACGCCAGCACCTTGGTGATCGCCGCCGTCAGCGTGGTCTTGCCGTGATCGATGTGCCCGATCGTCCCCACGTTCACATGCGGCTTCGTCCGCTCAAACTTCTGCTTCCCCATTGCGTATGTAACCTCCTGCGATTGATCCTGACCAAGAGGAGACTCCTACCGCAGGCCGTGAATCACACGGTCGATGACAGCGGGAGGCGCCTCGACATAGCGATCAAACTCCATCGTAAAGCTGCCACGTCCCTGCGTCATGTTGCGCAGGTCGGTGGCATAGCCGAACATCTCGCCCAGCGGCACGGTCGCATGGATGGCGGAAGCGCCGCCGGAGCGGGGTTCTAAACCTTTGATGTCGCCGCGACGCGCCGATAGATTGCCGATCACGTCGCCGGTGTACTCGTCCGGGCACACAACATCGACGCGCATAACCGGTTCGAGCAAAATAGGGCCGCCCTTCTGCACGCCTTCTTTAAAGGCTATCGAGCCGGCGATCTTGAACGCCATCTCTGAAGAGTCCACTTCGTGGTATGAGCCGTCCACCAGAGTGGCCCTGATCCCCACCACCGGGAAACCGGCCAAGACGCCGCTTTGCATCGCTTCCTTGACGCCGTCTTCCACCGGGCGGATGTATTCTCTGGGGATGACGCCGCCGAAGGTCTTGTCCTCGAAGACGAAGCCTTCGTACTTCTCCAGCGGCTCCAGTTCCAGCGTCACCACGCCGTATTGTCCGCGTCCGCCGCGCTGCTGGATAAAGCGTCCCTCGGCGCGCACCGGGCGGGTGATCGTCTCACGGTAAGCCACGCGGGGCCGCCCCACCTTCGCAGCCACCTTAAACTCGCGCAACATCCGGTCTACCAACACTTCCAGGTGAAGCTCGCCCATGCCGGCGATGAGGGTCTGGCCGGTGTTCTCGTCAAACCGCACCACGAACGTCGGGTCTTCTTCGGAAAGCCGGCGCAGCGCTTCGCTCATTTTGTCCTGGTCGGCGGTGGTCTTGGGTTCGATGGCGACCTGGATGACCGGTTCCGGGAAGGCGATGCTTTCCAAAACGATGGGGCGGGTGGCCTCGGCGAGCGTGTCGCCGGTGAAGGTGTCCTTCAGGCCAAGCGTGGCGGCGATGTCGCCAGCGCGCACCTCTTGAACATCCTCGCGGCGGTCGGCATACATCCTCACCACGCGGCCAATGCGCTCCTTGCGCCCCTTCGTGGTGTTCATCACGTTGCTGCCGGCCTTCACCACGCCGGAGTAGACGCGGAAGTAAGCGAGCCGGCCAACGTAAGGGTCGGTCACGATCTTGAAAACCAGCGCGGCGAGCGGTTCATTGTCGGCGGGGTGGCGTTGCTCTTCTTCGCCGGTGCGCGGGTTCGTGCCCACGATGGGGGGCACGTCCAGCGGCGAGGGCAGGTAGTCCACCACGGCGTCGAGCATGGGCTGGATACCCCGGTTCTTGAGCGCCGAGCCGCACAGCACCGGCTGAGTCGCGTTGTGCAGTGTGGCAGCGCGCAGCGCGCTCATCAATTCCGGGACGGAGACTTCCTCTTCAAGAAGGTACCTCTCAGTCAGCGCATCGTCGGTTTCGATGATGCGCTCGACCATCTCGCGGCGTCGTTTCTCGGCTTCGGAGAGGCAATCTGCGGGGATGTCGCCGCTGACTATCGTCTCACCGGTGTCGTCCGCCCAGGTGAGCAACTTCATGTTGAGCAAGTCGATGACGCCTCTGAAGTCCGTCCCCTCGCCCCAGGGCATCTGGATGGGGACGGGATTGGCGGACAGGCGCTCACGGATCATGTTCACCGTGTTGTCGAAGCTTGCGCCCAGGCGGTCCATCTTGTTGACAAAGCAGATGCGCGGCACGCGATACCGGTCGGCCTGACGCCACACCGTTTCGGACTGCGGCTCGACGCCGGCCACGCCGTCAAACACGACGATGCCGCCATCCAACACGCGCAGCGAGCGCTGCACCTCGGCAGTGAAGTCGATGTGACCGGGGGTGTCGATCAAGTTGATTTGGTGCCCGCGCCACTCGCTGGTAATCGCAGCGGCGGTGATCGTGATGCCGCGCTCCCGCTCCTGCTCCATCCAGTCGGTAACAGTCGTACCCTCGTGCACCTCGCCCATCTTGTAAGTCTTGCCCGTGTAATACAAGACGCGCTCGGTGGTCGTGGTCTTGCCGGCGTCAATATGGGCGATGATGCCGATATTGCGCACCCTATTCAGATCGAAGCGACCGTTACCCTGGCCCATGGTGACAAAACCTCAGCGACGCCCTCCGCCTACCAGCGGTAATGCGCGAAGGCGCGGTTCGCCTCCGCCATGCGGTGGGTGTCGTCTTTCTTTTTGATGGCAGCGCCCTGGTTGCTGGCGGCGTCCATCAACTCGGCGGCAAGCTTTTCGGCCATGCTCTTGCCATGGCGCGCGCGCGCGGCGGCGAGCACCCAGCGCGTGGCGAGCGCGCGGGCGCGGCGGGGCGGCACTTCCATCGGAATCTGGTACGTGGAGCCACCGACGCGCCGGGGCCTGACCTCGATGGCGGGAGTGACGTTGCGCATGGCCTGCTCGAACACCTCGACCGGGTCGCGCCGCATCCGCTCCTCGATCATGTCCAACGCCTCGTACATGACATCGACCGCCGTGCTTCGCTTGCCGTTCTTCATCATAGCGTTGACGAACTTGGCAACCTGGGCGTTGTTGTACTTTACGTCCGGCTTAACTTCGCGCGGTTCGGGACGGTATCGCCTTGGCATAGCTTCGCTCCGTTACTTCCTGGCGCTCTTGCTGCTCTTGGGCGCCTTGGCGCCGTACTTGCTGCGCCCCTGCTGGCGATTCTGCACGCCGTCGGCGTCGAGCGTGCCGCGCACGACGTGGTAGCGCACGCCAGGCAGGTCTCTCACGCGGCCCCCGCGCACCAGGACCACGCTGTGCTCCTGGAGGCTATGGCCCTCGCCGGGGATGTAAGCTGTGACTTCGATGCCGTTGCTGAGCCGCACCCTGGCGATCTTGCGCAATGCCGAGTTCGGCTTCTTCGGCGTCGTGGTGCGCACCTGGGTGCACACCCCGCGCTTCTGCGGCGCGCCCTTGGGCTGCCTGGTGCGCCTCTGCGAGTAGGTGTTAAAGGCGTATTGCAGAGCGGGCGCTTTGGTCTTGCTTCTCTTGGGCTTGCGCCCCCGGCGAATCAGTTGGTTGATCGTTGGCATTGGCCTTCCCCTTGCTCACTTGGCGTGCGAACGGGCGCTCTGGGTCGCCCGTTCTATCTTATTGATCGAAACATTGAGGCCATCGTGTCTTGCGGCGGCGATGGCCTCGTTACACGATCCTTCATTCAATTCGACGCGCATCGCCCACGCTGACGCGGGGTTACGGTCGATCAGTTTGTTGGCAATAGGTTATTTTAGCGACAATCCCTTTCACTGTCAAGAATTTTGCTTTTGAGACCCGGACGTAAATGTGCCGAGTGTGAGAATAGAGAGAAAAGCAGAGCAGCGAGGCGGGAAGGAGGCGGTAGCGCTTTCCCTCGACGGCGGGCTGTGCCCCGGCGGACAACCTTCGACGGCGGCGGAAATCATCAAGGAGGCCGGGCTGGTCATCCACCGCGCCGGCTCAATCACCGAAGCGATGCTGCGCGGCACGCTGTAATCCCTCACCCCTGGCACGTGACGTTTATCATAAATTACGCATCGAGATGTTGGATGCGGTGTAACTATGGTATGATGACGTGTGATCCACAACCGACAGCCTTCAAGGGAGAAATACAATGAGCGAAAACGTCCAAATCCAGTCGAAGTGCCACACCTGCCCAATGCGCGAACGCGCAAAGCAGAACCCCAAGTCGTTCCTCGCCCGGCTGTGGCGCTGGCACACGGGCTGGTGCCCCGGTTGGAAAGCCTATAAGAAAGAGTTGGCCGCGCTGGGTCTGCCGGCGCCTGAGGCCTGAGCCTATCCCGGCTTCTCCAACTCACGGTTGATAACCGCCAGCAGTCGGTTTTCCTCGCCCTTAATGCCCTCGATCAGGCGCGCGGCGGCGGCTGGCAACATCCACGCCTCCATGCCGTCCCGCGAAGCGTCGGGGCGCAGCGCCAGGTAGCGCCGCAGGTAGGCGCTGCGGAATAGCGCGCGCATCGTCTCGATGATCCAGCGCGTGAATCTGCTTCCACCGCTCATCGGCTCGCTCCAGTCCAGGAGCAGCCGCGTCCGGGCTGCGTCGGCGAGCGGGTGGCCCTGGGTCGCAGCAATCCAGTCAATGATGACCGGGCCGCGCGCGGTCAGGAGAATATTGTCGGGGTGCAGGTCCCCGTGCAAGAGCGCGTCGCCGTCGGGGAGGCGGCTCAGCGCTAAAAGAACCGCGTTCTTCTGCTCCGCCGAGAGCGCTTCAACCGCCCGGATGCGGCGTTCAAGGTCCTCGCGCCGCGACGGGAACCCAGACACCCGCGTCGCGTGCACGGTCGCCTGCAACTCGGCGAGCATGTGCGCCATCGGCGCGACCAGCCAGGGCTTGGACGCCAACACCGCCAGCATCGACGGCCCCGCGACGCGCTCGTAGATGATCCCGCGCCGGCCATCTAGCTCGATGATGCCCTCCACCGCCGGGACCGGCAGCCCGGTCGCGTGCACTTTGCGCCCGATCTCGGCCTCGTGATCGACCCAGGCCGGCGGGCACCAGCTCTCAAACAGCTTGAGCGCCTGCCCGTCGCCCCACTCGAAAATCTCGGCGGTGCGGCCCCGCCCGATGCGCGCGCCTTTGGTCATCGACAACCCCTCTAAGGCCCTGTGACCCGCACCGGCCCCAGGATATAGCGATCTCCGGTGAGCGCGCCCGCGGCGTCAAACTGCGGGATGCGCTGGATGCTCGTCATGCCGTACATGCCCACCTCGATCGGGTAGTCGCCAGGGGGCAGGTCCTCCGGGACAACGAGCCGGTACGGGTCCCAGACCGTCTGGCCGGGCAGCCACTTGGGAATCCACAAGTGCGTGGGGAACGCCCCACCGAGCGGCGTGTAATCGTGCTGCGCCCACACCTTATTGCTGCCGTCAATCAGATGCACGAATACCGTGTAGCTTTCCTCAACTGGGGCCAGCGCGCGCCAGGTCAGCGTCAGGTCGATCCAGTCGCCGGGGCGGACGGCCAGCGGCTCGGCCCAGGGCGCGGATGTCCCGAAGCCGGGCAGGCCGGCGCGCGCATCGACCAGCCCCACGCGCTGCCCGATGTTGGTCAACAACGGCGGCGGCGCGGGCGCGACCGACACGCCTGCAACGGCAATCGTGCCCAGTGAGAGCGTCCAGTCGCCGTTCTCAAAGGGCACGTCTTCGTTGGCGATGAGGTCGCGCAGGCCCAGACGCAGCGGGTAGACCCCCGGCGCGAGGTCGAGCGGCAGGCGCAGGTCGTAGCGTTCGCCGATGATCTCGCGGTCGGCCCACCAGGGTGTGAGCCAGTGGCTATCGGTGGTGAAGTTGTAGCGGGTCGCGCCGAGTTCTATATAAGGGAAGATGATGTTCTCTGGCGGATCGTCTACGCCCAGGTAGAGCGCGAGCGGCACGATCTCGCCGGGACGGAAGTCCGTGCGCGGCAGGTCGTAGCCGACCACTTCGACGCCGCCGGCCATGCGACCTACCGCGCGCTGAGGAGCCGGCGAGGCCGCGCTGGAGCGCGGGTCGTCAGCCGGCGGCGGGACGAGCAGTTCGTACAGGTCGCCGGGGACGGTTCCCGCGTAGCCGGGCCTCGCTTCCACCGGGCGCAGCCGGAAGCCCGCCTCGATCAAGGCGCGGCGGTAGCCGGTCACGTAGACCGGGCCGTCGGTCCGGTCGAGCGCGGCGAAGGCGTGCTCGACCCAGGGGTTCGCCGTGCCGGATGCCACGTAATCGAGGATAAGGTCCTCTTCGGGGATTGGACGATTCTCAACATAGATGCTGTACCAGAGCGGCGTCAGGTGCTCCCAGTCCGCGAGCAGAATCGCGCCCTCGCCTTTTCCGACGAACCGCGCGTAGATGTCCCCGGCGTAGTCGGCGGCGGCGGTGTAGTTATTGAGATTAACGTCTTTCCACACATTGGCCGCACCGAACAGCGGCGGCGCGAGCACGAACAGCGCCAGCAGCGTCAACACCGTTGGCGAGCCGGCGAGGCGCGGGCGGTGGTCGAGCCAGTCGATGGCGGCGATCACGCCCGCGCCGGTCAAGATGGCGGCGCACATGAAAGGAATCATCAAATAGGCCATCACGTCCTGTACGGTGTTGATGATGAACGCCAGATTCACCGCGAAGAATGCGCCCAGCAGCAACCCCACGCGCCAATAGCGCCGGGCCAGCGCGCCGAAGCCGACCACCGCGAGCGCAATCTGCAACAGGTTGAACTGCAATCCCAATAACGTGAGGAAGACCAGCGCCCGCTGCCCCTGCTCGGCTAAGCTAAAGTGGAACAGGTTCACCGTCAGGCCGCGCGCGAGCGCCAGGCTCAGGAAGCCGTCGAGCGTGTTCAGGTTGGACGGGCCGAAGGGCACCTCGCCGACCGCGCTGCGCAGCGGGAAATACAGCCACGCGAACATCCCCAGCGCGAAGAGGGCGACCAGCGTCAGCAGGCGGCGCGGCTGCCGGAGCAGGCCCGGTTTCACGGCCAGGATGAACAACCCCCACGCCGGGAAGCTTAACGTCAGCAGCGCGTGATGCGTCGGACCGATCCCCGCGACAAACGCGAAGGCGTACAGGTAGCGCATGGCGCGTTGTTTTACCTCACTCCCAACCCCTCTCCATCTGTGGAGAGGGGCTTCAGATCGCGCATTTCCTCCTCTCCATTTATGGATAGGGGGGCAGGGGGTGAGGTTGTTTCCAACCGCCACCACCGCAACAACAGAAACAACCCCAGCGCCGCCAGCGTCACCGTGATGATGTGCGCGTTAGCGTGGCTGGCGTGCTGCCAGAGGTCCGACGCCGCCGCGAGGCTGATCGCGGCGCTCAGCGCCGGCAGATAAGCGCGCAGGCTGGTCCACGTGGGCGGCGTGAGTTGCCGCACCGCCCCGTAGGCCAGCGTCACGGTCAGCGCGCCCGCCGCCGCCGAGAGCAGGTGCGTGCGGTACGCTATCGACCCGACCGGGACGAGCGTCTGCCAGGCTTTCGCCAGCAGAGTGTAGAAGGCATAGCCGGGCGGGTGGATCACACCCAGGATGTGCGGCACAAAGGTGTACTCGCCGGGGTCGCCGAAGAGCACCTGCGTGGCCAGCGTGCTGGTGTACAGCGCAAACGTCCCGGCAAAGAGCAGCAGCGGCACGCCGTTAGCGGTTAGCCTGTTAGCGTTTAGCATGTAGCGCCTCACAGTAGATGTCGGGCTGCGAGCGCCGGGCATCGCGTGACGAGCACCGAGTATAGCGGGTCGCGCGCTTTCAGGTTAGGACAAATGTGAGTAGAATGGATGTGACCCTGTGGGCGCTCTGGAGGCCGCAACGTGGCGCGAAAAATCCTCGTGGTCGAAGATGAACCTGAGACGAACTTCATCCTGATGCAAATGCTCCAGGTGAGCGGGTTTGAAACCAAGACGGTGTACGACGGCAGAGGCGCGTTGGCGATGGTCGCCGCCGAGAAGCCAGACGCGGTGCTGCTTGACATCATGATGCCGGGCATCGACGGATGGGAAGTGTGCCGGCGCATTCGGGCCAACCCGGAGACGGCCAAAGTCGGCGTGGTCTTCGTGACCGCCTACGGCGGCAATGATCTGGATGAGCGCGCCGCCAAGGTCGGGGCCGATGTCGTGCTGCGCAAGCCGGTCGGTTTGGGGCAGGTGATCGGCGCGATCAGCGAGGTGCTGGGTAAGTATGGCAAGATGGGGTGACCCAAAAGCGCCAGGCTCCTCGTGCGCTTCAAGCTCGCAGGGGCTTTTTTCGCGCTATGCCCCGACTCATCGTGGTTGATCTTTGCGGCGATTTGTAGCATGATAGAGGCAAGCTCTACATATGATTAAGTCAGTGTTAAGGAGTTCGCCATGAGAAAAGCGCTCTCGCTCATGTTCGTTTTCGCGCTGCTGGCGATGGCGTTGCCAACACTCGCGTCGGCGCAGGAGCCGATCAGCGACCCCGCCCAACTGGTGCCAGCCGACGCGCCGTTCTACCTCTCGCTCGACACCCGGACCGGCTTCGCGGTGCGCGTGGAGCGTTTGCTCAGCCGCCTGGCCGGGCAGGATGTTGCCGGGCAAGGCGACCTGGCGCTCGATCAAGTCGTGCAGATGTTGCTCGGCAACCCAGGCGCGAGCTTCGTCCGAGACGTCCGCCCCTGGCTGGGCGACCAGATCGCCATCACCAACCCGCAGATGCCGTCTATGTCGGCGTTGATGATGATGGCGAACGCCGCCGCGCCGCCCCCCGGCATTGCACCGGTGCTTATCGCCAGCGTCACAAACGTAGCCGACGCCAGGAATTTTGTCTCGCGCCTTCTCAGCATTCCTGCGTTGAGTGATGTCACCAGCAGCGAGATGACGTACAACGGCCATGACTACATCCTCGTACAGCCGGCGGACGCTACCAACCAGAGAGAAGGCCTGAGCATTGGGCTTATCGGCGACTACCTTGTCATGGCATACGGCCCGCGCGGGATCGAGCCGATCATCGACACGGTTAACGGTGGGCCATCGCTGGCCGATGCACCCGGCTTCCAGCGCATTTATGGCGAAATGGACCCCGAATCGGCTCTTCGCCTCTATATCGGCCCGACGCTCCCGGCGGGCGTGGTCGGTGATCCGTTTGTATGGAACCTGCTTGTCCAGTCGCTCCAGGCCAGTGAGCAGCCGGTACCCGGCCTGGACCTGAGCGACCCTGCGGCATTGCAGGAACAAATCCTCGACGTGATCGACACGTTTCACGGCATAGGACTTGACTTCCGCACGGTGGAGAACGCCCTGGTGATGGACTTCATCGGCGGCTTCGACATGGACGCGCTCGACGCCGTGCTGGGTGCGCCGCAGCCCCGCCTGGAGAAGGGCGTGGGCCAGGAGATCATCGCCCGCTTCCCCGCGGACGCGCTGGGCGTACTTGCGTGGACCAACGTCGGCGCGGGTATTGAGAACTGGCTTGGCATGGCTGCGCTCCAAGGTCCTGGAGCGCAGGCGGACCTCGAACAGGCGTTGGCCGAGTTCGAGACCCAGACCGGCATGGCGCTGGAGGATGTGCTCGCGTGGATGCGCGGCTCGATTGCAGTGGGCGGTCTTGAGAACCCAGCTAGCGTTCTGCAGCCGGTCAGCGTGGCGATTGTGGTTGAGGCGACGGACCTGGACAAGGCGCAGCAGACGCTCGACGCGCTGAGCCAGGTTGCGGAACGGCAGGGGCAACCGGTCGAGGTGGCTGAAATCGACGGTGTGCAAGTGATCAGCATCCCCTCCACCGGGGCAGACCAGCCGCCGGTCCAGGTTGCGATCATCGACGGTTATGTGGTGGTTATGATCGGCGAAGGCATGGCGCGCATGATCGCTACGGCCCAGGGCGACGACAACTACACCCAAAACCCGGAGTGGGCGCGGCTCACCCGCATCGCCAACCCGGATGGGCCGTTCATCGCCACGCTCGACATCGCCGGCCTGGCTGCCTTTGCCCAGGAGGCGGGCGATACAGCATTCATGACCGAGGCGGACCGGGCAATGTTCGCGTCGCTCAGGGCGCTGCAAACGGCGGCGATTATCGCGCCGGCTTCGCCCGGCGGCGGCCCGGCGCGCTTCTCGTTCATTCTCACGCTCGCGGAGCGGTGAACATCACAGCGTAGTCATCGAACGGAGGAGGCAGGCCCAAAACCTGCCTCTTCGTTTTTGGCGAAACCGCCCCCGCTTGCTAAGCTCCCGTGCATGGATCACTCAGCGCGCGCACGGCTCCCCGCTCTGGCCTTGCTCGTCCCCGTCCTGTTGATCGGATTTGCGCTGCGCGTCCACGCGCTCGACGGGCGCGACCTCTGGGGCGACGAAGCCGCCAGCCTGGACATCATTCAAGACGGGTGGCGCGCGGTCTTCGAGCCGGCGCGCGAGACGCATCCGCCGCTGCACCGCGCGCTCTACAAGCCCTGGGTCGATGCCGTTGGAGAAAAACCGCTCTTTGCACTGCGCTACGCGCCGATGCTGGCCGGCGTGTTGCTCGTCCCGCTGACTGATGACCTGGCGCGGCGGCTCTTCGGGCGCGGCGTGGGGCTGCTGGCGGCGCTTCTTATCGCAGTAGGGCCGCTGCACGTCTACTACGCGCAGGAGTTCCGCACGTACAGCCTTTTCACCGTGATGGCGGTCGTCACGACGAGCGCGTTCGTCGCGCTGACGCGGCGTGGCGCGCGGCGCGTATGGGTTGTCTACCTGGGCGTGGCGCTTGCGGCGCTCTACACCCACTATCTCACCTTCTGGCTGCTCCTGGCGCAGAACGCGGTTGCGTTGCTGAGCCGGGCATGGTCGGGCCGGCGGCGGCGCTGGCTGGGTGGGCAGGCCGCGCTGGGTCTCGCTTACCTGCCCTGGGCGCTGGCGCAGGCGCCCTTCCTGTTGGGGCAGGGTGGCCGGCGCGCGCTGAACTCGTCGCTTGCCGACGCCTGGGAGATTGCGCGGCGCGGCGCGCTGAGCTGGAACGTCGGCCTCACGCCCGGCGAAAACGCCCTGCTCGCCGGGGCGCTGACGGTCATGGCGGCGGCGCTGGCGGTGCTGGGGCTGATGGGGGCGGCGCGCCCGGAACGCTGGCGCGCGGGGCTGCTCGGCGGGTGCATCGGCTTCACGCTGCTGATGACGTGGGTCGTGAACCCGGTCATGCCCTTCTTTCATGAGCGCTTTCTCATCGGCGCTGCGCCGATGTTCACCATCCTGGTCGCCGCCGGTGTTTGGAACCTATCCGAAAAACCGCTCTTGTCGCCTCGGACAGGGGGCTTAAGCTCCCTGTCCAGGACTTATCGGATAGGCTCCTGGCATCTTCGCGCCAGGAGGGGCGCGGCGCGCCGCGCCCCTGCCACCGCCCTGTTGAGTTTGCTCGTCGCTGGGGCGCTGGCAGCGGATCACCAGTGGTACACCGACCCCGCTTACGAACGCTCCGGCTACGGTGGGGCGTTGCGGGCTATCGCGGCGGAGGCGCAACCCAGCGATGTGATCCTCTTGAGCAACGCACTCCAGATGGCGCTGTTCGACTACTACCGCCTGCCGGAGATTCGCGCGCGATTGACCGACCCGGCGCTGCTGCTCGACGACGCGCAGGCCGAGGCGCACCTGGGCGCGCTGGTGGGCGACGCGCCGCGTGTATGGCTGGTCGAGTACGGCGACCCCATCGGCTACGACCGCGAGCGCCGCGCGCTGGCGTGGCTGGCGACGCACGGCTACCGGCAGCGCTTCTATTCCTTCCTGGGCGGGACCGTTTCGCTCTACGTGATGGGCGCGACAGGGGCGGACTGGCAGCCGGTAGACGCTCGCTTCGGCGACGCCATCTTGCTCACCGGCTATGCGCTCGCGCCGCCCGATCCGCGCCCCGGCGACGTGTTGCTGATTGCGCTGCGATGGGAGACGCTGACCCCTATCTCGGCGCGCTACACCGTGACGAACCAACTGCTCGACGCGACGGGGCGATTGGCGGCGCAGGTGGACGGCGAACCGGTCGGGGGCGCGCGCCCAACCGACAGTTGGGCCGTCGGCGACGTGATTGCTGATCGGCACGCGCTGGCCCTGCCGGCTGACCTGCCCCCAGGGGTCTACACGCTCTACGTGGGCCTGTATCCCTGGCCTGACCTCACACGCCTGCCGGTCGGCGATGGCGACCTGTTCAGGCTGGCGACGCTGCAGGTCGCTGATGGGGAATGAAACTCCGAACCACGCGGGAGTTCAGGCCTTAGCAGCGCGCTGATCTATGCAGTGGAATTGTCCGAAAGCGCGCCTCTGTTAGAATAGGGGTGCATAGTATGTCGCGCGCACGAATGAGGCGAATCGATGGGGGAGCTTGACGGGCGGGTGGCGTTGGTGACCGGCGGCACGCGCGGCGTGGGCAAGGTCTGTGCGCTGGCGCTGGCCGAGATGGGCTGCCCGGTGGCGGTGGTCTATGCGCACAACGACCAGGACGCGGAGGAGACCGCCCGCGAAATACAGCGGCGCGGCAACCCGGTGCAGCCCGTCAAAGCTGACGTGGGCGACTTCGACGCGGTGCAGTTCGTGTTTGAGGAGGTCGAGGCGCGCCTGGGGCCGGTGAGCGTGCTGGTCAACAACCTGGGCGACCATCACTTGAGCGCGGTGGCCGACCTGGATTTCGAGGAGTGGCACCGCGTGATGGACAACACCATCCACAGCACGTTCTACTGTTCGCAGCGGGCGCTGCCGAACATGCGCAAAGCGCGTTGGGGTCGCATCATTAACATGGGCATCGCCGGCACGCATCGCGTAGATGGGATGCCGATGATGGCCGCCGAGGCGGCAGGCAAGGTCGCCATCGCCAGCTTCACCAAGACGCTGGCGCTCGAAGAGGCCGAGAACGGCATCACCGTCAACATGGTTAACCTCAGCTTCGCGCCGGGGAAGGGCACCCGCCCCGAAGACGCGCGCGCGATGGCCCAGGCTGTCCCGCTGAAGCGGGTGGCCCGCCCCGCCGACGTGACCTACGCGGTGCAGTTCTTCGCCTCGCCGCGCAGCGAGTACATCACCGGCAACATTCTCAACGTGACCGGCGGGCTGGCGATCTGAGCAAGAACAATCGCTCCCAGGGAGCTTGATGCTCCCTGGGAGCTACACAGGTGGAGGAGGCGATTGCGCAACCTGGCGCGCATGTGCGCCGTTTTAAGTCTGCTGGCGTTGGCGAGCCTGGCGTGCAGCATGGGCGGCGTCATTGGGCCGGTGGCCTCCAGCCCCACGCCGACCGACACGCCGACCGTCACGCGCACGGTCCCGCCGACCGCCAGCCCCACCCCGGTCGTCGCGCCGACGCGCGTCGTCTCGCCGACGCCGCTGCGCACCCCCACGCCGACGCTCACGCTCAGCTTCACCCCCGCGCCGACGATCACGCCGAGCTTCACCCCTACCGACACGCCTGCTCCCGGCGCGACCCGTCCCGGCGGCGGAAGCGGCGCGGCCTGCCCGCCCCTGGACGGCGGCTTTGCGCTCATCTACAACGGCGATCCCGCGTTGCAGGCAGCGCTCGGATGCCCGACCAGCTACAACCCCAGCCTCCCGCCGCAGGCCTGGGCCGTGCAGAGCGCCTATCAACCGTTTGAGCGCGGGTTCATGGTCTGGACGTCGCGGCTGGGCTGGTACGAGCAGCGCGCGATCTACGCGCTGTTCAACGACGGCGCGTACCGCCGCTACGACGACACCTGGCAGGAGGGCGTCGATCCCGAAAGCGGCGGGGAGCAGCCGCCGGAGGGCCTGTTGGAGCCGGCGCGCGGCTTCGGCAAAGTGTGGCGCAGCAACCCCGACGTGCGCGCGGCGCTGGGGTGGGCGCTCGGCCCGGAGAGCGGCGGCGAGGGGCGGATCGCGCTCTTCACCGGCGGGGAGATGTTTTATGTCTCGCCAGCGGGGTTGACATACATCTTCCTGCATGGGCCGCCGTTGCGCTGGCAGCCCAATCCCACGCCGTACTGAACGCAAGGATTAGCCCTACAAAGAGAAGCATGGACGACCGACCCTGGCTCAAGCATTACGACTATTGGGTGCCGGCGACGATCAACTACCCGCGAATGCCGCTCAAACGGCTGCTCGAAATCGCCGCCATTGTGTACCCACACCACACGGCGACCATTTTCTACGACGCTACCCTGACCTACGCGCAGCTCAAGGCGCAGGTGGTGCGCCTGGCGGCGGCGCTCCAAGACCTGGGCCTGGGCAAGGGCGACCGCATTGGCGTGCTGATCTCTAACAGCCCGCAGTACGTGATCGCGTTCTATGCGGCCCAGTGGATCGGCGCGACGGTGGTCAACATGAGCACGCTCTGGGTGGAGCGCGAGGTCGCGCGCGTGGTGCACAGTTCCGAGATGGCCGCGCTCCTCGTTGAGGAAACGCTCGCGCCGAAGGCGTTCAGCGCGCGCCAAGGGAGCCACCTTAGGCACATTATCGTCGTGGGGCTGGACGCCTACATGTCCGAGGAAGCGGCGCGCGCCTATGTAAGCGAACAGGGCCGCCCCGATTTGCCGGACGCGCCCTGGCTGCTTCGCTGGGGGGACCTGACCCAAACCGAGCCGCGCCCCATCGACGTGCAGATTGATCCACTGGAAGATGTGGCGGTGCTGCAATACACCGGCGGCACCACCGGCGCGCCAAAGGCCGCTATGCTCACGCATTACGGCCTGGTCGCCAACATTGTGCAGGCGGCGGCCTGGGCCGGCCCTTACGCCAACGATGGCAATGAGACCTTTTTGTGCGTGGTGCCGTTCTCGCACGCCTACGGCATGAACGCGGTGATGAACCGCGCGGTCTTTCACGGCTACCGGATGGCGCTGGTGCCCCAGTTCGACATCAACATGCTCATTGACGTGGTGAAAAAACACAAGCCTACGCACTTTTACAGCGTGCCCGCGCTGCTGACTGCGATCCTGGGGCGGCGGCAGGCGGAGGATTACGGCGTCAAGAGCCTGAAGTTCGTGGGCACCGGCTCGTCGCCGCTGCCGCGCGACCTGATGCTCCGCTACGAGGCGAAGATGGACGGCATGTTCGTCGAGGCCTACGGCCTCACCGAGGCCGGCCCGGTGGTGACGCTGTGGCATATCCTCTCCGAGCCGAACCGCGCCAGTGTAGGCCTGCCCTTCCCCGACACGGTGCTCAAGATTGTGGACGCCGAGACCGGCGCGCGCGCGCTGCCCGTCGGCGAGGCCGGCGAGATCATCGTCAGCGGACCGCAACTCATGAAGGGCTACTGGAAGCTCCCTGAAGAGACAGCACAAGCGCTGCGCCGCGACGCCGAGGGGACAGTCTGGCTCTACACAGGCGACATCGGCTACATGGACGCGGACGGCTACTTCTACGTGGTGGACCGCAAGAAGGACACGATCATCGTCGCGGGGTACAACGTATACCCCAGCGAGGTGGAGCACGTGCTGCTCGAACACCCGACGGTGGCCGAGGCGGCGGTCGTCGGTGTGGGGGACCGGACGCGCGGCGAGCGCGTCATGGCTTATGTGGTGCTCCAGCCGGGCGAACAGGTCACCGAGCAGGCGTTGCTGGATCACTGCAAGGCGAACATGGCCCCGTACAAAGTCCCGCGCCGGATCGAATTCCGCGAGAGCCTGCCCAAGAGCGGCATCGGCAAAGTGCTGCGCGCCGAACTCGCCCGCGCCGAGTCCGAGCCAGCCGAGCGCCCGGACTTCACGATCACACCTGCGCCGCCCGACGTGACGCCGGAGGTCTTCTTCACCCAACTGCTGCCGTGCGCTTTCACCGCTTACGTGGAAGCCCACCCGCCCGGCGGCGAACTGGATGGGACGACCTTCATTGTCCAATACACCATTGACGCCGAAGTCTACAGCATCCAGGTCGTCGATGGGCAGGCGATAACGGTCACGCGCGCACCGGCTGAGCGCGCGGACATCGCCGTCGTCACCGATCTGGCCTCGTGGCGCGACTCGGCGACCGGGGCGGTGTTCACCGGCCTCTCGCCGGTGGCGCAGGGCGTCACGGCGCGGCGGCGCGCGAAGCTCGCGGAGGTGCGCGGCACGGTTCATCTGGAACTGACGCGCGCGGACGGCTCGCTCTACCAGGCGACGGCGACCTACAACGGCGAAACCGGGGCTTCCGTGACGATTCGGATGCGCGCGGCGGATTACAGCGACATGCAGCGCGGCAGGCTCAGCGGTGTGGAGGCGTTGCTTTCGGGGAAGCTTCAGGCGCAGGGCGATATGGGGCTGTTGCAGGCGTTAGCGATGCTGCGGGAGTAGGGCTGGCGCGGGCAATCTTTATGACTCAACGGCAAAGTCGGTGATGGGGGTCAGGGTCACACCTGCGTCGACGGCGGCTGTTGCTTGGCGACTATCCACGGTTACAAGCGAGATGCCCATGCGTTCGGCCATTGCAATGTACACAGAGTCGTAGATTGGCAATCCGTAGGATAAACCAAGCCGCAGCGCGCGTGGCAGCGCCTCGCTCACTGGCACCACCCTAAGCGGCAAGGCGATCAGGTCGTTTATCAACGCTTCGGCCTGCGCGTGAGGCATCCCTCTGAAATGCGCTTCTTTCCACACGACATTGGCATATTCGAGCAAGCAAAACTCAGGGACCCACAGTTCAACAGACGGGTCAACCTGCTCAAAAAAAGCCTCCACCTGCGGCGTGTAAGTATCAGTGAAGTGATTCAAGCTTTTGAGCCAACGACCGCGGTGCGTGTGGTGCTTGTCGTGTTGGCGGGCACCTCACCCCCCGTCCCCCTCTCCGCAAGCGGAGAGGGGGTGTCGAGCCGCAGGCGAGACG
>DAOTXU010000398.1:0-7769 GCA_034435135.1 Anaerolineae bacterium
AGGAGCCGGTAGTCACGCAAATCACCGACAACGAGTTCAACAACACCTGGCCGGTCTGGTCGCCCGACGGACGCCGGCTCATTTACTTGACCGACCGGCGCGCCCAGGGCGGGGTTGACCTCCATATCGTCAACGCCGACGGCACCGGCGATACCAACCTCACCTTTGACGGCAACGACGTGATTGAGCGCGCGCCCGACTGGGCGCCGGATATGCGCCGCGTCGTGTTCGAGGGCACCGGCCCCGACAACGAAGAGCGCAAGGATTTTGAACTCTACGACAGCGATATTTATATCATCGACGATGTGAACGCCGACGCAGCGCCGCGCCTGCTCTTCCCGCCGGAAGAGGAAAACGTGGGCGAAAATGCGCGCGACATGTTGCCGCGCTTCTCGCCGGATGGGCGTTATGTCGCGTTCACGTCCAACCGCAACGGCAATTTTGAGATTTATATCCTGCGCGTTGACACTGGCGAGCTTTTCCAGGTGACGAATACTCCACAGGAAATCGACATCATCGGCGACTGGGGCAACGGCTGACTGGAAGGGCGTCAGATAAGAGGCTTAAGCCCTGGTCTGGCAGCGTTTCGCTTTGCAACGCCTCATGCTACAATGCGGGGTGATGGGCTATCAGGGTGAGAAAGAGTCGTGGCTCACGGAGACGACGGTGAGGTCGAAAGATGATTGACGCGGCCAGAGAAGCGCTCAAAAAGGGCCAGAAAGACATCGCACGCGAACAGCTCGAACAGGCGCTTGAAAATGACGAACACAATGCAGAAGCCTGGTTTCTCATGTCTCAGGCGGTAGACACTGAAGAGGATCAGCGCATCTGCCTGGAGAACGTGCTCCAGCTAGACCCGGACCACCCCGGCGCAACCGCAGCGCTCAAACTCCTCGATGGGGGCGAGGCGACCGCATCCCTCTTTGGCGACTTCGACCCGTTCGCCGAGGCGGACGAGGCTCCTGCGTTCGCCGAGGACGCTTATTTCGGCGACGCCGGGGCTGAGCCGGGCGCAGGCGGCCGGCAACGCGGAGGTGGGTTTGCGGGCAACCGCCGCCTGCTGCTCGCCATGATGGTATTCTTCGCGGTCGGGACCGTCGTCATGGTCGTGCTGGCGATCCTGTTGGCGACGGGGGCGATCTAACCGCGCTCACGGCAAGCGAAAGCGCAGCGCCGCAAACGAGTCGGTTTGCTCACCATCGGGGGTCCGCCCCATGAGGCGCGCCTGTGGCGTGCGCCACTCGTACAGCCCCACATAGAGCGTGTATTCCTCGCCGCGCGCCAGCGACGCCGGCGGCAGCAGCGCTGCCCGGTCTTCGACGGTTTCCCCGGCATGCCATCCCCATGTTGGACGGAAGCCGTTTTGCGGCGCGTGGTCGGCGCTGGCGACGACCGCCCCCGTCTCGTCGCGCAGGTGCACGAAAACCACGTAATCCGCCGCGAGGTCGCGCGTCGCTTCCCAGCGTAGCGCGATCCGCAAGGCATCGCCTGGCGCGGGCAGCTCCGGCGCGACGGCGACGCCCGCCAGACGCACGCCCGCGTCAAACGCCCAATCGACCGGACGCCAGCGCTCCTCCGCACGGGGCATGAGGTAGCACCCAATCCACAGACCATCGACCTGCCGTCGCGGAGCCAGCGCGTAACCTGCCGCTGCGAGCCGCGCCTCAGCCCAGGCGTTCGGGTCCAGCGCGTCAAACCAGCTCAGCACCCACAACCGGTCGTGCCGGCGCTCCGCCGTCGCCAGCGCGCGTTCTAGATCAGGGTCGGGTGGGACGAGCGGCGGCATCCCCCACGCTTCTGGGAAACCAGGATAGCTGTTGAGGATGCCCCGCGTCAATTCCGGCACGTAGATCAGCGCCCCGTCGCCCGGCATGGCCGCCTCCGCGATGGCGTCCAGCGCCGGCGTGCGCGCGTGGGCGCGGTCCAGCGGGTGCGCGGCGTTGCGAAGCAAGGCCCAGCCGGTCAGGAAGAGCGCGGCCAGGGTCAGGCCGTTCCAGACCAGGGGCTTAGAGCCTATCCGAAAAGTCCCGGACAGGGGGCTTAAGCCCTCTGTCTGAGACGGCAAGAGCGGTTGTTCAGATTGAGGCTTAATTCCCTTGCCCAATTGGATAAGCAGTCCGCGCCCGCGCAAAGAAGCGACCAGCAGCCCCCCGATCAGCGCCGCGAACACGCCGAGCGGGACGACCGCCGCCCAGTCCACGCCCGCAGGCGTGAACCAGGTCACGTCGCCGACGCCTTTCTCCGCCAACAGCCGCGCGTGGCCCAGGATCGGCGAGAGCGCCCAGTCCCAGAGCACGCCGATGCCATATTGATAAGCCGCCGGCTGCTCCTGCGCAAAGCCCAACTGCGTTGTCAGCGCCACTTCGTAATCGCCGTAGTGCACGGCGACGCCCAGGAGTTGCACGCCAACCGCCAGCGCCCCGACGAGCACGAACGCCGCGCGCCACACCCTGGACTCGCGGGCGCGTGCGAGCGCCGGCAGCGCCGCCAGCGCGGTCAATGGCGAAAGCGGCACCAGAAAGCGCGGCCCCCACGAGTAACCGCCCCACCACATGTACCACGCGCCATAGACAACCAGGCAGACGCCGAAGGCCGCCGCGATGGTTAGTGCGTCAGGAGGGCGCTTCAGGCTGTGCGCGCGGCAGATGCGGCGGCGTAACCCATCGATCCCGACTGCCAGCCCCAGCCAGATCAGGGGGTTGAACCACAGCAGCCCGCGCGGCGGGCTGAGGACCAGCGCCGGGAGGCTGACCGCCAGCGGCGCGTTGAAGCCTTCGTTCAGGCCGGGGTCACGCCCTGAATCCAGCGGCGAGCCGAAGCGGGCGGCGTTAAACGCGCCGATCAGCGCCAGCGCCAATGCCAGCGGGATCAACAAAGCGGCCAGGCGCGCCCCTCGTCGCCGATAGCCCCACATCGCCCAGGCTGCCACCGGCGTGAGCGCCAGGTTGCCCAGATTCACGCCGGACGCCAACCCCAGGCTCGCCCCTGCCAGCGCCGGCCAGCGCAGACCGTCGTCGTCGCGGGCGCGCACGACGCCGTAACCCGCCATCGCCAGCCCCAGGCCGATGTACGGCTCGCCGAGCAGGTAGCGCGCGTAAGGCCAGGCCGGCGTCGCCAGGCCGAACGCCAGCGCCGCGAGCGCCGAGGATGCCTGCCCGTAACTCAACCTTCGCCCGGTGCGATACACGAGCGCGCCGGTCAGCGCGGTGGTCACCGCCGTCGTCAACAGCGCCAGATGAGTCCGCCCCAGCGCCGGAACCAACCCACCCAGCGCGAACAGGGGCGCAGGCAACAGGCTGTGCAGGATACCGCGCTTGCTATACAGGTCACCCGACGGGCCGTAACGCCCCTGCACCCCGGCGGCGAACCCCTGCCCGTACTGCGCCCAAATCGCCAGGTTGCTGTGGAGGCCGCGCCCCTCGACCAGGCTCTCGGTCACCGCCAACGCCGAGAGTTCGTCGCCGCTGGGGAGCCGACCGCTATAGGTGAGCAGGTAGATCGCAAATAAAAAGAGCGCTATCAGCCGCGCTATCGTCGTGTCTTGTGCTGTCTGCATCGGAGCTGCGGAATTCTTCACAGATAAACAGGCCGCCGGCCCGCCATCAGGTACAGCGCGCCCATCAGTCGCTCTTCGTATTGGAAGTCCGTCGTGTGCACAGCCAGCCACTCCCAGGGCCGGCGCGCCAGGTCGCCGCCAGCGGAGAGCGTCGCCAGATGGATGAGAGAGGTCAGGGGCGCGGCAGCAGGGTGGTCGCTGAAGCGGCCATCGACGGCGGCGAAGGTCCCGCCCGGCTCCAGGTGCGCCAGCGCGCACGCCATCGCGCCGACGTAATCCGGGATGGCGCTCAAGCCGAAGCTGCACAACACCGCGTCGAAGCGCCCGCCCAGGTCTAGCGCGGCGGCGTCCGCACGGACCAGATCGACATTCGTCCAGCCGTGCGCGTCGATCAAAGCCTGCGCGCGCCTCAGCATATCAGGGCTATAATCCACGCCAACCACGCGCCCGCTCGCCCCGACGCGCTCCCGGATGAAGGGCAGGTTGCCGCCTGTGCCGCACGCGATGTCAAGGGCGCGACCGCCGGTGCGCAGCCGGGCCATGTCGGCCAGCCGGTCGCGGACTGGGAGCAGACACTCTTGCAGGTCTACCCCCAATCGGTGATAGAAGGGCGCCCACAGCCGGTAACGCCGCGCGACCGTCTCCAGGCCCGGCGCGGGGGCGGCGCGCGCGAGCATTGCTCCTGCCGCGACGCCGAGTCCCAAGCCCGACCCGAACAGCAACGCGCGCCTGCCGGCCATCGGGGCTATTGCAGGTTCAGATCGACGCCAACCGCCTGGAAGCCGGCGCTGGCCGCCTGCGCAGCGTCTACCGCGTCCACGTCGAAGTACATGCCGCCGACCGCGGCCACGTCCAGGTCAGTGAGCCGGTAGGCGCGCACGCGCACGCGCACCGCGCCCTCCGCCGGGGCGGTCAGGGTGAACGCGACCGGGAGGGCGACCTGATCCGGCGGCACGTCCAGGGTTTGCTCCGCCGGCGCGATCTCGGCGTTCACCGCTTCGACCCGCAACACCAGCGGGATTGCCGCATCGAGCGGCGGCTGGCCGTCGGGCGGCGCATCCACGCTGACGTACAGGGTCGCCGGGGCCTCGATGCTCAAAGCTCTGGGCAGCACCGCAACCAGGCGGCGCGTCACCGCTGGCGCGGAATCGTCCTCTGCTGGCGCTCGTCCGCCCCCCGCGCTTTGCGCCTGGGCGATAATCTGGTACGCGCGGCGGCCTTCGGGCGTTAAATGGTACAGGCCGACGAAGTCCATACTGAGATAGTTGCGCGTCACCAGGCGGCGGATCGCCTTGCCGAACGCCCGGTCGCTGAGGTTCGCGCCTTCGCAGATCGAGTCGACGTCCGCCTTGCCGTCGGGCAGCGCGCCCATGTAGAGCAGCACGTCAATCGCGTGCGGGGGCAGGATTCTGAGTTCGTGCGGTAAGTCCATCAGACAGGTTCCTCTCACAGAGATAGAGCAGCTACTCTTTAGTTTATACCGCCTTCCGATGCTGACAAGTCCGGCTCTTTGAAATCGTAAATGCCGTCGCGGACCGGGTAGCGGCGTCTGCACGCGGGGCAGTTCACCCCGCTTTCGGTCTCATCGACTTCCAGACAGCCGCACGCCGGGCACTTGAACAACGCCGGGTTGAGCGGAGCCGGCGCGCCCGACGCCTGCGCCCCCACGAACACGCTCGGCGTGTACTGCCACCAGTTCCCGGTGAGCTGCGCCAGGCTGTCGAGCTTCACCAGCAGCGCGGTCGGCACCAGGCGCTTGATCAGCTCCAGCCGAAAGTGAGAGACGGTGAGCTGTCGTTTCACGGCGAAGCCGCTCTCCCGCAGCGCGTCGCGGATGTAGGCCGGGTGAAAGTCGTAGTTCAGCGGCACGAACGCGACCGGCTCGCGCGCGAAGGGGTTCCAGCCCTGGCGGCGCAGGAGGTAACGCAGCACCGATTTGATGTGGCGCTTGCTGGCGAACTCCAGCACAAACGCCGCCCCGTCGGCCAGGGCGGCGCGCACCTGGCGCAGCGCGGCGGGCGCGTCGGCCATGTGGTGGATCACGCGGATCATGGTCGCGCCGTCGAACGCGCCCGGCGCAAACGGCAACTGATACGCATTGGCGGCGACGTAGCGGTAGCGCGGCAAGACGCCCAGGCGCGCACGCGCCTCGCGCAGCATGGAGCGCGAATAATCGAGCAGCACGACCTGTTCAAAAGCCGCCAGTTCGTCCGTGAGCCGGCCAAAGCCCGCGCCGATCTCCAGCGCGCGCCGACCGGATGGCGGCAGCAGGCGGCGCAGCGCCACCCGCTCAACCTGATCCTCGTAGGCGCGCTGCCCCTCGCCCCAGAACGCGGCGCGGTAGGGCGAGCCTTCGTAATCGCAGACTTCCGGCTGGCTGGCGCTCAAGGTCGCGCTCCTACGGCGTCGGCGTCGCCGGGGCCTGGCCGATGGCTTCGGGCCAACTGCCGGGCATCGCGTCGAGAAGCTGCACGTAGGGTTCCAGCAACATGCGCAGCCCGTAGAACGGCTCGTGCAGTTGCGTCTCGTCGAGCGGGATCTCGACATCGACCAGCAGATTGACCGGCACCATCTCGTTCACGTCCACCGGCAACGACAGCGCAATGGGCAGTTCAAGCCCCGCCGGCAGGCGCAGGTTCACCGTGCCGTTGATGATCCCGCCGCCGCCGGGCAGGTTGAACGTCGCCGGGCGGACGAGTTCCACGTCCTGAGTCAGCGTGACGTTGATCGAGTCCTCGACCATCAGCGTGAACTGCACCGGGATTTCGTCTTGCACGGCCAACTGCCGGATGATGTTGGCTTCGTCGAGCTTGATGAAGTTGGTGTGCAGGCCATCGACGAGGGGTTCGAGGATGCCGTTCTTGATGTCGAACAGCAATAGCCCCAGGATCAGCACGATCACCAGCAGCACAAAGTTCATGATAAACGAGAACACGATGGCGAAGTCTTTGAACGCGCTCCACAGCGTGCGGTGCATGGGCCGCCTCCTGCAAGCTCATGACAGGCTCACATAAGGGGATGATAATCCCGGTATCGAGAGAAGTCAAACCGGGCGCTAACCAGCGGATTACAGGGCCACACCCTCGAACAAATCGCGCGCAACGCGGCGCTCCGCCGCTGGCGGCGCGATCTGCGTGAACGCCTGGTGCCCAAAGAGCAGGTTGCGCAACCACTTCGGCACCGACTCGCGGAGGCCGCCCCCCTGGCTGGAATGACACCCACTGGCCTCGCTCCAGGCGTCGAGGTAGCGGCGGACGTTGATCCGCGCATGAGTCGGGTAGCTGTGGCTGGCGACGTCAACCAGGTCGATGTCTTTGTTTCGACCCACGCGCCGGGGGTCCTGGCCGCGCAGGCGCATCCAGGCGATGTCGAACTTCAACGACCAGCGCTCCAGTCGACTCCAGTTGACGTGATAGAGGCGCTTCGGCGGGTAGGGTTCCAGACCGTCGGCGCGCTGTTCGGGGTAACAGTTCGGGTCGCCGGCAGCATGGAACGCAGCCACCGTCGCTTCGTGCATGGCGATGTGATCGGGGTGGCCGTAGCCGCCGTAGGGATCGAACGTGACCACCACCTGAGGCTGCACCTCGCGGATCACCGCCACGATGCGCCCGACCAGCGCGTTCCGGTCGGCGCGGATCAGCGCGTCGGGGTGGTCGTTGTCGGGCGAGCCGGCCATGCCGGAGTCGCGGTAGTTGAAGCGGAACACCTGGTGCAGGCCCAGCGTCTCGGCGGCGCACATGAGTTCGGCGACGCGCACCTCGGCCACCGAGCCGTGGTCTTGCAGGTATTCCTCGTCAACGACCCCGGCCTCGCCGTTGGTGGAGCAGATCAGGTCCACCTGGACGCCTTCCCCGGCGTAGCGCGCGATGGTTGCGCCCATGCCGAACGATTCGTCGTCGGGGTGGGCGAAGACAAGCAACATGCGTTTGTGGTTCATGGCGTGAAGGGCTTAACCTCAAAATCGGCTTATCTATGAACTGATTCAAACTTACGCCAACAGCTGGCCGTGCTAAGGCCTTTCTCTAACTCACCCCCGTCTCGCCTGCGGCTCGACACCCCCTCTCCGCTTGCGGCTATAGTCCGGCGTAGCCGGGAGAGGGGGACGGGGGGTGAGGTGCCCGCCAACACGACAAGCTCCACACGCACCGCGGTCGTTGGCTCAAAAGCTTGAATCACTTCATTGGCAAACGTGGGTCCTGGGGCTGCCACGTTT
>DAOTXU010000399.1:0-9408 GCA_034435135.1 Anaerolineae bacterium
TCCCCCTCTCCCGGCTACGCCGGACTATAGCCGCTTGCGGAGAGGGGGTGTCGAGCCGCAGGCGAGACGGGGGTGAGGTAGAGAAAGGCCTTAGCACGGCTAGCTGTTGGCGTAAGTTTGAATCGGTTCATTGACTGCTCCACGTCAGGAGATCAGAGGCGCCAAAAGCATCCACCTCAACCGCGAGGCTGAACGCGCGATAGGCGCTCACGCGCTGCGCTCAGCCTCATGCGTAAGCTCATTCACTACCCCTTCGAGGTCGAGCGTGCGACCGCGCTCAAGCGCTGCCGCGAACACAGCGGGCGGCAAGGCGCCTTCTAGCTTGACTCGCACCGGCTCCAAATCGCCGCGTATCGTGAATTCATCGGTGGCGGGATGGTGAGCCACTAGGCCCGCCAATTCGGCCCCGCGTTGCGGCTGACCATCCAACAAATGCAGCCACGCGAAACCGACCAGCACATTCAACACGCGCGGGGTCGCGCCGATCTCGTGTGCGAGCCGCAGCGCCTCATACAGGCGTCCGCGCCCCTCCTCGACCTCGCCCAGGGTCAGGTGGATCAACGCCAGTTCATTCAGCGCAGCGACAACGCCCCAACCGTGCCCAATGGCGCGGTGAACCAGCAGACTTTCTTCGTAATGTTTCCGCGCCGACGCATAATCGCCCTGGCGGACGGCCACGTTTCCCAGACCCGTAAGGCTTACGGCGACTCCATGCTGGTGACCGATCTCGCGGAAGAGGGCCAGGCCGCGCTCATAGTGAATCTGCGCCGCCGGATAATCGTCCTGCTTGGTAGCGACATCGCCGAGGTTGCTGAAATTGGCGGCGAGACCGTAACGGCTGCCGATCTCCTGATTAATCAGCAGGCTCTCTTCAAGATAGGTTCGCGCTGCCAGGTAGTCGCCCTGCCAGTTGGCGATAACGCCCAGGTTGGAAAGGTCGCCAGCGACGCCGTGACGGTCGCCAGCCTCGCGCCCAATCGCCAGACTCTCTTCAAGGTAAGCGCGCGCCGCCGCGTAACGGCCTTGATGGGCGGCGACGGTGCCCAGGTTATGCAGGCTGCTCGCAACGCCGCGCCGGTCGCCGATCTCGCGCCGTAGCGCCAGGCTCTCTTCAAGATAGGCCTGTGCTGTCGCGTATTGGCTCTGGTTGATGGTTAAGACGCCTAAGTTGTTCAGGTTGGCGGCGACGCCTTTGGCGTCGCCGGATTGCCGCGCCAGCGCCAGACTTTCCTCGTGGTAGGCTTGCGCCGTGGTATAGTCGCCCTGCCGCTCGCCAACCCGGCCCAGCCCGTTCAGCGCCGCCGCGATATTGACCGTATCAGCCAGCTCACGCGCGATTGCCAGGCTCGCCTGGTAGCGCGCCATCGCCTGCGGGTATTCACTCAAACCCTCGTGCGCATCCCCCAGCAGTTTGAGCAGGAGCATTTTCGTTGGCTCGTCGCCTTTGTCTGGCAACAGCGCCAGCGCTCGCTCGGCCAGGGCCAGCGCCCTGCGGTAGTCGCTGATGGCAAACGCCTGCTTGGCGGCGATATGCGCATAGTGCACTTCTTTGGCACTGTCGCCAGCTTCGCGCCAGTGTTCGGCCAGCGCAGCAGCCTGCGTCTCATCACCGGGGTAGACGGCTTCGATGGCCTCTGCGACCGTGCGGTGCAAGGCCGGGCGCTCGGCGTCGGTGAGGTCTGAAAGTATGCCCTGATGCAGCTTGTCGTGTGCGAAGCGCCAGTTTCCGTCCTGAAAGTCAAGCACGGCGACGTTGGCGCAGGCCGTGACCCACGCATCGAGATCAACGCCGGGCGCGAGCGCCTGCATCACTGTCACATCCAGCCGGCGCCCGGCGACCGCCGCCGCTTTCAGCAGTTCCTTTGCGCTTTCTGGCACGCGGTTCAGACGACGACGCACAACGGTCTGGACCCCTTCGGCGAAAACCTGCTTGGGCAGCGTGAGGCGCCCGACATCGCTCAGGCTGCCAGCCTCCTCCGCCAGCGTGCGCACCACCTCCACCAGGAAGAAGACGTTGCCCTCCGTCTCACGCTGCAAGAGATCGAGCACCTGTGGTCGCCGGCCCGCCTCGCCCAGCATGGAGGCGCTCAGTTCGGCAATGCTTGCGGTATCGAGCCTTTCCAGCTTGAGCTTCTGCATACCAGGGAGTTCGTCCGGCAATGTTGGGCGTTCATCGTCGCGGTAGCTACAGACGATGAGAAGCGGCAATTGGTCCTTGATGAGGTTCAGTTGTTTGAGCGGCTCCAGGCTCTCGACCGCCCATTGCAGGTCTTCCAGGAGCAGCAGGACCGGCGTACTTTGCCTGCGGAAGAGGTCCGCAATCGTCAGCATGAGGCGCTGCTGTCTTGCCCTCGCTTCAAGTTCAGGCGCGTTCGACACGGCCCGGCCCAGCAGATCGCCAAGGTCAGGTACAATCTCCATAAGTACGCCGGCTTCGAGGTCATTGAGTTCGGTGGAGAGCGCCAGGCGGCGCACAGGCTCGCGCCAGAGGTGATAGGGTGCGCCGGCCTCGGCTACCTCCTCCCCTCGAAGCACCACCGCGCCCTGGACCAGGGCGCGAATACGCAGTTCATTCAGCAGCCGGGATTTGCCCACGCCGCTCTCGCCCCCGACCAGCCATGCGCTTCCGCGCTCATCAGACGCTGACCGGAGCGCGGCTTCGAGTTGCTTCAGTTCGGTTTTGCGCCCGACAAACCGGGATGCCTGCAAGAAACTCTCACGGATTTCAGGTGTCTCCGCCGGCGGAGGCCGGTCAACCGCTGCGCATAACGCGGCGATGGTCTCATCGACATCCGCGTAGCGGTCTGCCCGGCTTTTTGCCAGCAAACGCTCCAGCACTTTTTCAAGCGCCGCGTTGAGGCCGATTGTCCATACATCGGCTGGCGTACTGAGAATGTCGGTTATTAACAGGGCAAGGTTATCAATTCTGAAAGGATGCCGGCCGGCGAAGATTTCATACGCCATCACCCCCACCGCATACAGGTCCGCGCCAACTCCGCCCTGCTTGCCCTGGAATAGCTCTGGAGCCATGTAAGGAATGGTTCCGCTGAGTTGACCCGAAATGTCCTCGTGCGTTTGCGTGCTCACCGCCGATAGGCCAAAATCCAACGTCTTGACTCGCCCCGCTGCAACCAGCACATTCGCCGGTTTGAGGTCCCGGTGCACAACGCCGCGACGATGCAGGTACGCCAACGCCTGAAGCGTTTGCAGAAGCAGGTCCACCTGCGCCATCAGCGGTTGACCTTGCCCGGCCTGCACGATGGTTTGTGCGCCTTCAAGCAGGGTCATCGTGAAGTAAGGTCGCCGGTTGTCGTCAAAACCATAATCCAACACCTCAATGATGTTGGGGTGGCGCAGTGAGGCCAGCATCTGGAACTCCTGCGCCAACGCCACACGCGGGTCGGAGTCCATAGCACGCGACGCAAACTGTAGTTGCTCGGCGGGCGTCGTCACCCGTTTCAGGGCGACCATATGGCCGGTCAGACGGTCTGCCGCGCGATAGACCGCACCCATACCGCCTCGCCCCAGAGGGTCGAGTAAACGGTAACGTCTACCCACAATGTCCGGTTGCATCTCATTCAACACCATTACACCTCACAGCAAAGGGTTTACATTGCGCGTCGGCAGTCTAGGCACTGACACATTTTACAGCCAAGCGCGACGGACAACCAACAGAAGGGGCCTTCATTTCGTTTGGGGCCGTTAAGCCTATCGCCAGCTCAGTATGGCTTCCCTGCCGAATGTTGCGTATGTTTGCAGGATGAGCCACTGAGATCAGGAAGCTGCCTGCCGGTTGTATTTGTCGGACGGGTGGGGTATAAACCCGACATGTGCACGCGCCCCCTGTCCGCGAGTTTTCAGAGAAGAGGCTTTCTCGACGAAGGACTTGCTCACTATGTGCAGGCACATCGCGTTGTTTTCGCTCGTCGCGGTAACCCTGCTCGTAGCGGGGCCGACTTCCGCACAGCAAGAGACATTGCGCATCGGGTTCGTGGGCTACCTGCTCAGCGGGCCAAACTACGACTTCGGCGCAGTCGCCGGGGCGCAACTGGCCGTCGATCAGATCAACCGGGCCGGCGGCCTGGCTGCGCCGGACGGGACGACGTACCGGCTCGAACTGGCGATTGAATCCGCCGCCGACGAGGCCACCGCCCGCGCTGCCATCCAAACCCTGTTGGATCGCGGGGTGATTGCCATCCTGGGGCCGGACGCGGTTGAGCAAACCCTGCCCAACCTCGACCTCGCATCTGACATGGGTGTGCCGCAACTCACTTCAGCCATGGCGAACGCGATCACCGCGCAGGCCGGCTCCAACTACGTGTTTCGCATCCGCGCTTCCGACCGGGCGCGCTCTCAGGCGCTGGCCGACTACCTGGTTAACCAGTTGGGGTTTCAGCGCTTCGCGGTCGCGTTCACCGACACCATCGCCGGCAACGCCGCCGCTGTCGCCTTCGACGCCGCGCTGGCCGACCTGGGCGCTCAGCCGGCGGTGGAAGCCCGGCTCGCCTCCTCGGACCTGGACATGGTTTCAGACGCGCAGGCCATCGCTGCCAACGCGCCGGAGGTCACAGTCCACTGGGGCAACCCGCTCCAGGCGGGGGAACTTCTGCGCGAGCTGCGCGCGCTCGGCTGGCAGGGGGTGTTCGCGTACAGCGACATCGACGCCACATTCCTGGGCTTGCGCCACCGTGCGGATATTGCCGGCGTGCTCGGCCCGTTGACCTGGGATTTGACCCTGCCTGATCCCGCCACACGCGCGTTCCTGGCCGATTATGTGCAGGCGTATCGCGTCAACCCCAACGAGCGCAGCGCGGCCTACTACGACGCGGTGCAACTGCTGGCAGCGGCGATCCGCGCCGTCGGGCCGGAGCCGAGCGCCATCCGCGATTACCTGCTCAACGTGCCGAGCTTCCTCGCCGTCCAGGGCGAATTGACACCGGCTCGTTTTGGCAATGGTGAGACGGGAGAGAACGTGGTCATCGTGGAGATTGAGCGGGACACCCTCATCCCGCGCGCCCAGGCGCGCTATCGCGGTGCGGCGTGCATCGAGGGATGTCTCGCTCCGCCAGCGGTGGTGACCGCGCCGACGGCCACGCCATCAGAGACCCCGGCTGACACACCCGAACCCACGCTCGAACCGACGGCCACCCCGACGACCGAGGCGGCCATGCAACCCACCCAAACCCCGACCGCGCTGGAACCCACGTTCACGCCTACCGAAACCGAGACCCTCGCGCCCACCTGGACGCCCTCGGCCACGCTGCCGGCCCCGGTGGTCACGGCGACAGCGACCTGGACGCCGGTCCCGCTCCCCAACATCCCGACCGCGACGCCCACCTTCCCGCCGACCGCGACCGCCACCCCCACGCCCGGCCCCTCGCCGACGCTCTCCCTCACGCCGACGCTTACGCTCACGCCCACGCCGGCCCCAGTGTTCGTGCAGACAGAAGAGGAGGTCCGCATGAACATGCGCTCCGGTCCGGGGCTGGATTACGCGGTCGTGACCGTGTTGCCCGCAAACGTGACCGTTGAGGCAGTCGGGCGCAACGCTGACAACACCTGGCTGCTGATCGAATACGAGGACATCGAAGCGTGGATCGCCGGCTGGCGGGTCACCGTCGTTGAGGGCGACCCGGACACGCTACCTATCCTCGCGCCCTGGGGAGCGACCGCTACGCCGGGGCCGACGCCCGCTGGCGTGCCAATTGTGGCGATCCTATACGCGCTGGACTCAGAAGAGGCGATGGATATGGTGCGCCTGCTTCTGCGGCTGGAGGCAGAGTACGGCAAACGGGTGCGCTTCGCCTACGTCAACGTGGACAAGATCAACGATTTCGGCCTCTACAACCGAATCTACGGAGGGACGACGCCGGCTATCGGGTTTATCGACGCCGCCAATGCGCTGCGCCAGGTCATCACCGGCGCGATAACCGAGGAGGATCTGCGCGCGCGCCTGGAGACGCTGGCGGCGCCATGATCGCCTGGAGGAGGGGGGAATGCCCGGAGCTATCGCCGCCGCCGGCGACCTGATCTTGCTGGTAGGCGCAGATCGCAAGCAGTTTATCCGGCGCTTGCAGCCGGGCGAGAAGCTGCAAACGCATCGCGGCGAAATCCTCTACGACGATTTGATCGGCCTGCCCTATGGCAGCGAAGTGCGCACGCACCTGGGCCGCCCCTTCTACTTGCTCACGCCGACCACGAACGACCTGATCCTGGACCTGCGCCGCGAGAGCCAGATCATGTTCCCCAAAGACCTGGGGTACGCAGCGATGAAGATGGGCCTCAGGCCGGGCAGCGTCGCGGTGGAAGCCGGCACAGGCAGCGGCGGCCTGACGCTCGCGCTCGCCACCCTGGTCGGCCCAGACGGGCACGTGTTCAGCTACGACGTGCGCGCCGACATGCAAAAGCTGGCGCGTCAAAATCTGCGCAAGGTGGGGCTGGAGGCGCGTGTGACTTTCAAGCAGCGCGACATCATCCACGGGTTTGATGAGCGTGATGTCGAGGCGCTGTTTCTGGATGTGCTTACCCCTTGGGAGTATCTGGCGCAGGCGCGCGAGGCGTTGCGCGGCGGCGGTATCCTGGGCAGTATTGTGCCGACGACCAACCAGGCGCAGGCGTTAATCGCCGCGCTCTTTGAGGGACCCTGGTTCATGGTCGAAATGGAGGAGGTCTGGCTGCGCGGCTACAAGGTCCTGCCGGAGCGTATCCGCCCCCAGGACCGGATGGTCGCGCACACGGGCTACTTGCTGTTTGCCCGTGCGGTAACACACCTGCCGGAGCGTGGGCCGGAGGAAGAAGAGTCCGAAGGGACGGAGCCGCCGAACACCGATGTCTAATGCTCCGACAGGGACGGGCATGAAATACGCCCCATTTAGGCTCTGAGATGATGTCATGATCATCTACCCGGCGATTGACCTGCGCAACGGGTGCGTGGTGCGGCTCAAGTACGGCGACCCGGCACAACAGACCATCTACAGCGACGACCCGGCAGCGACGGCTGCGCGCTGGCACGAGGCCGGCGCGGACTGGTTGCACGTCGTCAACCTGGACGGCGCGCTCGGCGAGGTGAACGCCAACCTGGACGCGGCGCGACGACTGGCGCAATCAGCCGGGATGCGGGTACAGTTCGGCGGGGGCCTGCGCGACGCCGAGTCGGTGGCGCGGGCGTTTGACGCGGGCGCGGCGCGCGTGATCCTGGGGACGGCGGCGGTCCGCCGGCCTGAGTTCGCAGCAGAGATGGCCGCGCGCTGGGGTGCGGACCATGTGGCGGCGGCGCTGGACGCGCGCGACGGGCGCGTCGTGGTCAAGGGCTGGCAGGAGGCGAGCGCCTGGACGCCAGAGGCGCTGGGGCGGCGCCTGGCGGCGCTCGGCCTGCGGCACGTGCTTTTCACCGATGTGGGCCGCGACGGGGCCGGGACGGGCGTCAACGTGGCGGCGACGGCGAACCTCGCCCGCGCGACCGGGCTGGAGGTGATCGCCTCCGGCGGCGTGGCGAGCCTGGACGACGTGCGCGCGCTCAAGGCGGCAGGCATCATCGCCGGCGTGGTGATCGGGCGGGCGCTGTACGAGGGCGCGGTCGATCTGCGCGAGGCGCTATCTATTGCTGCGGAGCCGTTATCATGAGCCAAGACAACTACGCGGTCTGCTATATCGATGGCGAGTTCGTGCGCGCGGACGACGCGCAAATCCCGGCGCGCGATCTCGCCATCCTGCGCGGGTACGGCGTGTTCGACTACATGCGCACCTACGGCGGGGAGGTGTTCCGCCTGGATGACCACATCGCGCGCCTGGAGCGGTCCGCCGCGATGGTCGGCCTTGAAATGCCGCTATCGCACGAGGCGATGTGCCGCCTGATTAACGAATTGCTCGCGCGCAACGGCAACCCGGAGTCGGGGGTGCGCGTCGTGCTCACGGGTGGGACGAGCGCGGACTCGATGACTTCTTCTGAAGGGTCGCGGCTGATGGTGCTTGTCGAGCCGATCCACGTCTACCCGCGCGCGTGCTACGAGCAGGGCGTCAAGGTCATCACGTTTCGGGACGAGCGCTTTCTCCCGGAGGCGAAGACGATCATCTACACGCCTGCCATCCTCGCGCTCAAGAAGGCGAAAGCGCAGGGTGCGCTGGAGGCGATCCACGTGGACCGGCGCGGCAGGGCGCTGGAGGCGACGACCTCGAACCTGTTCGCGTTCTGCTGTGGCGCATTGGTCACCCCCGGCGCGGACGTCCTGCCTGGCGTGACGCGGCAGGTGGTGTTGGAATTGGCGGAGGGCGTGTTCCCGGTCGAGGTGCGGGACATCATGCTCGATGAACTGCTCTACGCCGATGAGGTGTTCATCACGGCGAGCAACAAGGAAATCATGCCGGTGATCGCGGTGGATGAGGTGATGATCGGGGACGGCAACCCTGGGAAGCGCACGCGCGAGATGATGCGGTTGTTTCGGGAGTATGTGGCGGGGTATAGTACAGCGTAAAGCGGTGTGCTGCGAGCGCGATGGTCACACGAGAAACCGTTGTCGAGAGAATTCTGGACTATCTCAACGGGCGCATCGACCGGCTGGCGCTGGTGCATTGGGCTGAAGATGCCTTGTTCGCGTTGAGCGAGTCCGATCAGGACGTGCCGAATGAAAAGACGCTCATGCGCGTGTTGGGTTACATCGGCTCGGGCGACAGCGATGGGTTCCCGCTGACGTGGGACGTGCTCTCGTCGTTTTTAGAGCAACTGGGCGTCCGGGTTCGCGTGGTGAGTGAGCCGGAACAGGGATGAGCGGCAACCTCGAAGTGAGATTCACTGCGCACGCCGAGAAACGGATCACAGCGCGCAAGTTGGAAACAGGGCAAGTGGTTGCTGTGGCACTCGCGCCGGAGCAAATCATTGAGGAGGCGGGTAGACTGCCCATTGCGCAGTCCCATATCGTGTTTATGGACAGGCCTGCCCTGTTGCGAGTCGTGTTTCGTGACGAGGGCGATGTGCGCGTGATCGTCACTGCATATCCCACGTCTCAAATCGATAGGTACTGGCGAGAGGAGACGCGAGATGAAGATTGAGTATGATGCGGAAGTCGATGTGCTGATGATCTACCTGCGCGATGGCGAGTACGCGAGCAGCGATGAAGTCGCGCCGAATATGATTGTTGACTTTGATGATGAAGGCGTCCCGCTCGCTATTGAAATTCTCGACGCGCGGCGGGTGCTTCGATTAGAAGGCAAGTTGCTCACGCTGGAACTGCCGGTTGCGCTTGAGCCTGCGCCCGGCTCATCGGGTGCGGCCTAGAGACAGCCATGCTCGCTAAGCGCATCATCCCCTGCCTGGACGTGATGGACGGGCGCGTCGTCAAGGGCGTGAACTTCGTTAACCTGCGCGACGCGGGCGACCCGGTGGAGCACGCGCGCGTGTACGATCAGGAGGGC
>DAOTXU010000400.1:0-23680 GCA_034435135.1 Anaerolineae bacterium
GAGGGGGACAGGGGCTATAGTCCGGCGAAGCCGGGGTGAGGTAAAACCATCGAACAACTGTCCGATGTCCGGTAGCTAGGCTGCCCTGCGTAGAAGGCGCTCGCAGGGCAGCCTGGTTACTGAGAAAGTAACAGGTGCGTCAAGTCAGATAGTCTTTCAAGTGGCGGCTGCGGCGCGGGTGGCGGAGGCGGCGCAGCGCCTTGCCTTCGATCTGGCGGATGCGCTCGCGCGTGAGGCCGAATTTCTGGCCCACCTCCTCCAGCGTGTAGCTGCGCCCGTTTTGCAGCCCAAAGCGCAGCCGCAGAATGCGCGCCTCGCGCGGGCTGAGGGTACTGAGCACTTCCTCGACCTTTTCGCGCAGCAGGTTGTCGTAGGCGCTCTGGGTGGGGGTGAGGGAGGTCTCGTCCTCGATGAAGCTGCCCAGTTCGCTGTCTTCCTCTTCGCCTACGGGCCGCTCCAGTGAAAGCGGTCGCCAGCTCACTTTAAGCATCCACTGGACTTTGCGCGGTTCCAGGTCCAGCGCCTCGGCGATTTCTTCGGGGGTGGGTTTGCGCCCGCGCTCCTGTTCCAACTCGCGCGCAGTGCGGTAGAGGCGGCGGATACGGTCACTCATGTGCACGGGTACGCGGATGGTGCGCCCCTGGTCGGCGATGGCGCGGGTGATAGTCTGCCGGATCCACCAGGTGGCGTAAGTGCTGAACCGGTAGCCGCGCCGGTAGTCGAACTTCTCGACCGCCTTCATCAGGCCCAGGTTGCCCTCTTGGATCAGGTCAAGAAAGAAGACGCCGCGCCCCATGTACTTCTTAGCGATGCTGACGACCAGGCGCGTGTTGGCTTTGATGAGGTGTTCGCGAGCCAGCTTGCCGTCTTCAACCAGGAGTTCCAGTTCCAGGCGGCGTTCCGAGTCATGCCCGTTGAGGTGGTGCAGCGCGCGCTGCGCGTCCTTGCCGGCCTCCAGGCGCATGGCAAGTTCGACTTCCTCTTCGTTGGTGAGGAGTGGGACGCGGGCCATCTCCTTGAGGTAAAGGCCGACGGTGTCGTCGGAGGAGATGCCGCTCAGGTCGAGAATGTCGTCATCGTCGTCTTCCAGGTCGTCGAGGGCGTTGAGATCGCCAGGGATCTCGGAGCGATCCTCGTAAATATCCACGCCGGCTTCTTCCAGCACGAGGAACAGCTCTTCGACCTGGTCCATGGCTTCGTCGGTGTCCGGGAGCAGTTCCAGGATGTCCTCGGTCGTCAGGTATCCCTGTGCGCCTGCCTTGTCCATGAGCACCGCGACGACATTTTTGTTGATTTGAGCCGGTTCCTGCTCTTGATGTTCGCTCACAGCTCTTACCCCCTTGATGTGTGGTGACTGGTGTCTAATCGCGCTCGCGCAGTCTCTTGAGAATGACTAGACGTGGGTCAATCTCCTCCCGTTCACATCCGCACGGGCCTTCGTTCAGGTTGTGCCCGCAGTTGGGGCACAATCCCCGGCAATCGGGCTGACAGATCGCTCCTATGGGCGTTCGAACGATGGCTTCCGCTCGGACTAACGGCGCCAAGTCTAGGACGCCGGTGTCGGCGACGGTTGACTCGGCTTCGGGGGTCGGTGGGTAGACGAATAGCTCCTCGATGTCCAGATCGAGGTGTAAAACGAACCGTTCCAGGCAGCGCACGCATTCGGTCTCGTGACCGATGACCAGGCGCCCCTGAGCCAGCACCCCGCGCGTGTTTCGCGTCAGGCGCACCGGGCCGCGCAGGTAGGCTAACGTCAGGTCGTCGGCGAGGCGCACGGTGGGCACAGCGAAGTCGAAGACCCGGCTGGCGCCCACGTCGCCATGCAACAGGAACCCGACGTTAATCTTCAGCACACGGTTGCTTATGAATCCGTTGTTCAGGTTCGTCACGGCTGGGCCTATCTTCCAAAACAAACGCGCCCTTTTATTGCAGTGCCGTTTTTATTAAATCCCCATTCGATGCCATGATTATAGCGATTCCATATGTTTGTGTCAAGGATTCCATAATTTTCTCAACGAAGTACAAACCTTTCTCTAGCCAAATGCCCCCATTTTCATACATAAGTGCAATTTTGGTGTCATTTTAGCATATTTGCCCGTGTGTGGAGTTAGCGTTATCCTTCCCTCGAGTTCGAATTGGGTTTATCGCGCCAAACACAACGTTGATAGAGTCGCGTGGGGCGCAGAAAACGTTGGAGCATGGTTGATGACCCGTTTACTGGTCGCCACGAAAAACCCCGGCAAACTCCGCGAATACCAGACCCTGCTCGCTGATTTGCCAGTCGAGTGGGTGTCGTTGCAAGATGTGGGCCTGGCTTCCATTCAAATTCCCGAAACCGGCGTCACCTTCGCGGAGAACGCTTGCCTCAAGGCGACCGCCTACGCCAGAGCCAGCGGTCTGATGACGCTCGCCGACGACTCCGGCCTGGAGGTGGACGCGCTCGGCGGCGAGCCAGGGGTCCGTTCGGCGCGCTACGCCGGCCCGCGCGCCAGCGATGAAGACCGCTACCGCAAACTGCTGGCTGCGCTGGGCGATACGCCGGTCGAGCGGCGCACGGCGCGGTTCCGGTGCGTAGTCGCCATGGCTACGCCGGAGGGCGCGGTGGAAACCGCCGAAGGCGTCTGCGAGGGCAGGATCGGCTTTGAGCCGCGCGGCAACAACGGCTTTGGCTACGATCCGGTGTTCATCCTGGCGGACCGTGATGCGACCATGGCCGAGCTTTCCGCCGCCGAGAAAAACGCCATCAGCCACCGGAGCCGCGCGCTCGCCGCGGCGCGCCCGATCCTCGAACGCCTGCTTGGCCTGTCGCCAAGACAGGGCTGTGGTGGTCGATGAGCAGCAGCGGAGGTGGCCGTTCCTGCGCCGGGGACGCCTTGGATGCGCCCCACGCTGACCGGTTTTAAGGGTAGAATCACCTCAGCCAAGTCAGTACCGGCCTTTTATCTGTCAAGCATAGCCCCGGCTGACCCTCTTATCTTGAATTGCCTGTCGGCTGGCTGGACCGAGGCCGTGCCTGAAACAGGGAACTGATTCAAACTTACGCTAACAGGTGGCCGCGCTAAGGCCTTTCTCTACCTCACCCCCATCTCGCCTGCGGCGCGACACCCCCTCTCCGCAAGCGGAGAGGGGGACGGGGGGTGAGGTGCCCGCCAACACGACCAGCGCCACACGTACCGGGGTCGACGGCTCAAAAGCTTGAATCACTTCAGGGAGACTTACATGATTACGATCATAGGATCCGCTTTGCCCAACATTCCCTGGGAAGATCGCCCCGCCGACAGCCGCGATGTCGTCTGGCGCTACAGCCGGAATCCTGTGATTCCGCGTAACGCGATACCGAGCGCGAACAGCGTCTTCAACAGCGCCGTAGCGCCATTTCAAGACGGGTTTGCCGGCGTGTTTCGCATCGATAATACGCAACGCATCATGAACCTCTACAGCGGCAAAAGCAGGGATGGACTCACGTGGGATATTCAGCACGAGCCAATCGCGTTCGTCTGTGAGGACCCAGAGCTGAGGCGCTTCGAACATCGCTACGATCCGCGCGTGTGCCGGGTAGACGATCGCTACTATGTGACCTGGTGTAATGGCTATCACGGACCGACGATCGGCGTGGCCTACACTTTTGATTTCGAGACTTTCTATCAACTGGAGAACGCCTTTCTGCCCTATAACCGCAACGGGGTGCTGTTCCCGCGCAAGATCAACGGGAAGTACGCGATGTTAAGCCGCCCCAGCGACACCGGCCACACGCCCTTCGGCGACATCTTTTACAGCGAAAGCCCCGACATGATCCACTGGGGTAGGCATCGCTTTGTCATGGCCCCCAAACCCTGGACGTGGCAGAGCACGAAGGTCGGCGCTGGCCCCACCCCCATCGAAACGACCGAGGGGTGGCTGCTGCTCTATCACGGGGTGCTGACTTCCTGCAACGGCTTTGTCTACAGCATGGGAGCCGCGCTGCTCGACCTGGATGAGCCATGGAAAGTGATGTACCGCACCGCGCCGTATCTCCTGTCGCCGCAACGACTCTATGAGCAGGTCGGCGATGTGCCGAATGTCGTCTTCCCCTGTGCGGCGCTCACGGACGCACCGACCGGACGCCTCGCTCTCTATTACGGTGGCGCAGACACCGTGACCGCCCTGGCGTTCGCCCAGGTTGACGAACTGATCGCATTCATCAAGGCAAATTCGGAGCTTTAACCGCCGCCGCTTTGGTCTTAGGTCGAGGTTGGGTCAGGTATCGCCGCAACGCCGGCGAGGGATTGACAATCCAACGTGATGCGTTAAAATTCCTCTAGAGCCGAAGTGGCGGAATTGGCAGACGCGCTACGTTCAGGGCGTAGTGGCCGTAAGGCCGTGTGGGTTCAAATCCCACCTTCGGCATCGCAGGGGCGCGAGATCGCGCCCCTCATTGTTTTTGGCGTCAAAAAGGACAGTGAGCTTAAGCCCACCGTCCATATCCCCTTTTTCCTCGAATCTGAACCGCGCTCAGCATTGTAGCGCGCCGGGCTTTTCGTCATCGACGAAGACCTGGTACGACAACTGCATAAACGGCACGGGGAGGTCCTCCACCTGCAAATAACCCAGCCGCCGGTCGGCCTCGGTGTAATGCTTGTCCGCGCTCGCGTTGAAAACCTCGACCAAGTGCTCCCCGATAGGCCGCGCCGCGCCTGGCGCTCCAATCACGACGAAGCTATCCTGATCCAGGCAGCCGACGAAATCCTGCGGGTGGCCGATGGCGTTCACCGCATTGAGAATCAAGCGGGAGAGGTACACACGCACATCGCCGTAAGCGAGCGGGCCGTAGATTTCGCGGAAGGCCTCCGCGTGGGCGAGGGCGAGGTGGAGGATCGCGCGCCGGGGTTCTTCGCAGGCGCGCTCCATCTGAATGCGCGACACTTTGTCGCCTGGCAGGCCGGTGAGCGGGTCGGTGAGGTTTTCGCGTTCCACCCGCCCGATCAGGTTGCGGATGCGCAGGTAAAGCTCCTCCAGGTCAAAAGGCTTGGTGATATAGTCATCAGCGCCCAGGCCCAGCCCCGTCAGGCGCTCGCTGCGCTTGCTGCGTTTGGTGAGAAAGATTATGGGGATATGCGCGGTGCGCGGCTGGCGGCGCAGCTGGCTGCACACCTCAAAGCCGTCGATGTCCGGGAGGGTGATGTCCATCAAAATCACGTGCGGAAAGGTCTCCAGGCAGCGCGCGATGGCCTCCTCGCCGCTGTGGACGCCTTCCACGGCATAGCCGCGGCTGCCCAGGTACAGGCTCAGCATGTCGGTCACTTCGGGGTCATCTTCAACGACCAACACGCGATGCGGATGGCTCATATCATCCTCGCCAGACGCAAAATGCCCTGCACGAAAGCGCTTTTCGGCTGGGCCATGACCAGCGGCGTGCCCTGGCCGAGCGCAGCGGTCTGCGCGGCCTCATAGGGCAGCTCAATGTGAATCGGGTGCCGGATGGCTTTTTGCACGTTGGCGGCGGGTATGCCTGCGTCTGGACGCACGTGATTCAGCACGACGTGCACACGCTCCAGGTTGATCCGCATCTCTTTGAGCATATGCAGCACCCCGTTGGTCGTTTGAATCGCCAGCACATCGTCGGTCATGGGGACGATAATCGCGCGCGCGGCGCGCAGCGCCGCCGTGGTCGCCGGCCCCAGGCTCGGCGCGTCGACAATGGCGACCCCGTATGAACGGCCCAGGGCGGCAAACAGACCTCTGGCGGCTTCCTCTGACAGCGACATGTGCTGCGGCACCGCCGGTGCGGGCAAAATAGACAGGTTTGAGCGGTCGTGAGTCACGATGATGCTCTGCACCTGCTCCGGGGAGGGCAGCCCCTCGCTCGCCAGCAGGTCGCCCCAGCTCTGGCGGGGGATGATGCGCAGTTGCAGCGCTGCGTGCCCAGAGAAAGGCGACAGGTCCACCAGGCAGACCTGTTCCCCGCGCGCCATCAACGCCAGCGCCAGGTTCAGGGCGATGGTCGTGGCACCGGCCCCGCCGCGCAGACCGAGCACCGTGACCGTAGCGAGGATGTCGACTTTGCCCGCCGGCTTGGCCCCCGGCGCGCTGAGCAAAGCGTTGACCTGCGCGATTAACTCCTGGGCGGTGACCGGCTTGGAGAGGAAAGCGTCAGCGCCGGCGTTGCGCGCCATCTGTTCGTCCATCGGTTGCGAGCGCGCGGTCAGGATCAAGATGGGCAGTTTGGCGGTGCGGGCGTCGTCGCGCAGGCGCCGCGTGACGTCGTATCCGCTCATGCCGGGCATCATCAGGTCGATGACGGCCAGGTCGGGCTGCTCAGTGAGGGCAATATCCAGGCCCTCCTGGCCGTTTTGCGCCAGCAGCCCCTCGTGGCCCTCGCGCTGGACCATCAGCTTGACCATGTTGAGCAGATTGCGGTCGTCGTCGATAATCAATATCTTAGCCATCAGATTCGCTTTCCTGACATGCAAAAGATACCGATGTAATCGCGGTTGACCAGAATCATCCCGCCCTTGAACTTGATGTCGGGCGCCAGCGACACGGTCGCCACCGCTTCGGAGATGGGGATGAAGCGCTCAGCCGACAACACGAGCACGCCCTCCAGATCGAGCGTGGCGCTGATCGCCAGGAGGCCGCGCACTTCAAAGCCGGGCACGGTGAGGAACACGTCGTGGATCACCTGGCCGATGTAGCTGCCGTAGCTCTGCCGCCGGGGGAGGCCGTCTTCCTCGCGGTAGAGCACGGCCATGGTGATGTTATCTTTGCGCAGTTGGCCGTGCCGGTAGTGCCCTTTGATGTCCGCCGGGTTCTGGATGGGCGAAATGTACACGTTCTCGACTTTGACATAAGATTTGAGCGCGTCGTTGAGAATATCGGCCAGCGGGTTGACCGTGATGTCCACCTCGCCGGAGATGCGGTAGTTGTGAGAAAGGAAGTCTGCCGCTACGAAGCCTCTGCGAAAGGTTGCTTTGTCGGTCATGGCTCCTCTTTCTGTCAGGCCGCCCCCCTGGACAATTGGGGGTTTCCTGCGATCGCTGTCCGCATCGGTCGCCTGACGCTTCGCCCAAGAGCCTCAGACCAGCGGCTTAAGGCGCTTGTCTTCCAGCGATGGCTTCGGGAGGCTCCTCGGCTCGTGCTCACAGTTTACACCTACAAAGCGGCTTACGCGAGTGAAAAACTGCCCGGCGACCGGTACACGGGGAGGGTGATGGTGAACGTCGTGCGCGCGGCGTCGTCGGAGGACCGGACGGAAATATCCCCGCCCATCAACCTGACCGCCGCCCGGCAAAACGGGAATCCCAGCGCCACGCTGGTGCGCGAGTTGTCCAGGCGGGCGCGCCACTGGATGGCCTGCTCGAAAATGACGCTGGCGTAGCGCGGGGACACTGCCCGCCCCCTATCGGTCAGCGTCAATGTGCAAACCTCGCGCCGGCCTGCGCCGCCTGGACCGGTCGCCTCGATGGTCAGGGTGGTATTGGGGAGGCTGAACTTGAGCGTGTTATCGATCAGCGAGAGCAGCACCCGGCGCAAGAGCGCGGCGTCGGCGTTTACGAGGGGCAGGTTATCGGGCACTCGATCAACCACCTCCAACATCCTCTCCGTGATCGCGTTCGCCGCCTGATCCAGGGCGTCCTCCACGACCTGCACCAGTGACACAGCCTCAGCGTTCCACTCCAACGCGCCCACCTCCAGGCGCGCCAGGTCGATCAGCTCATCGATCATCTGCATCTGCCGGTGCGCCGCTTCCAGGGCGCGTTCCGTCAGCCGGCTTACGGCGTCGGGGTCGGCGAGTTCGTCGGCGTGGATCAGCAACTCCAATGCGCCGATGATGATACTCAGCGGGCTTTGGAGATCGTGCGCCAGCAGATCGGCCACGCCGACCACTTTCGCCTGCGGGGAGGTGGAAAACCGGAGGGGAGGCGCGCCGCGCTCTGAGTCATCGCTCGGCGCTGCGCCGATGTGCGCCCGCAGCGCCGACCCATCCAGCGGGCAGGCGAGCGCCTCATCCGCGCCGGCTTCGAGCGCGGCCCTGCGCGTGTCCGCGTCGGCGGCGACGGCGATGATCGGCGCGGCGGTAGTGACCGGGTCGAGGCGCAGACAGCGGCACACAGCAAGCCCATCTATGTGCGGAGCCGTCAAATCGATAATCACCGCGTCGGGCAGGCCGGCTCTTACGTGCGCCAGCGCCTGCGCGCTGTCTGTGGCGGTGACGACATGGTAGCCCAGCCCCCTCAGTTCCGCGCGCAGGTGGGCCGTGTGCTCGGTCTGCTCATCGCCTACCAGGATCACGTCTCGCGTCACGGACGGCTCTCCAAGACTTCGTAAATGACCACCGGCTCCTCACGGCCTTTGACCTGGTGCGGGCCGAGGTCTCGAACCACCACGCGGTCCTTAACCTGGTCGTAAGTGGCCTGGCTGATGAGCACCTGGTTGCCGTGGCTGAGACCCTGGAGGCGCGCGGCGGTGTTCACCGTATCGCCGACGGCGGTGAAGTTCATCAGCTCCGGGGTGCCTACATTGCCTACCACCGCGCGCCCGGTGTGGATGCCAAAATTGATATTCAGTTGGGCGCCTGGCTCGAACGCGCGGTGAAACTCGGCAAGCTGCTGATGCGTGCGCACGGCGGCGGTCACGGCGCGGAGCGCGTGGTCGGCCTGGGGGAGGGGGGTATTGAACAGGGCCATAACCCCGTCGCCCAGGTATTTATCAATCGTGCCGCCGTGCTGCTTGATCGTCTCGACGATCAATTCCAGGTAGTGGTTGAGCAATTTGATGACCACTTCGGGGGGCAGGCGCTCTGAGAGCGTGCTGAAGCCTTGCAGGTCGGCGAACAAAATAGTGACCTCTTGCAGTTGGCCGCCCAGCGCCACCTGTGAGGGGTCGGCCAGCAGTTGCTCGACCACTTCGGGCGCGACGAAGCGCTCAAAGGTGCGGCGGATTTGTTGCTGGGCAGCGCGCAGGTGGTCGGCCTCTTGCTTGGCGCGCAGCCGGGTGTTGATGCGGGCGATTAACTCGCGCGGGTTGAACGGCTTGGTCAGGTAGTCGTCCGCGCCCAGGCCCAGCGCCTTGACCCGGTCGTCAACCTGGTCGAGCGCGGTCAACATCAGCACCGGGATGGCGGCCAGGTTCTGGTCGGCCTTGAGGTGCGCGCACACATCGAAGCCCGACATGCCGGGCATGTTGATGTCCAGAATCACGAGGTCGGGGGTCATGCGGTGGGCTAATTCGAGCGCCTGTACGCCATCAGGCGCGGTGAGGATTTCGTACCCCAGGCTTGCGAGGATGTCCTCGACGAGCTGGCGACTATCGCTATTGTCTTCGGCTACCAGTACTTTCATCGTCTGTCGCTGCTGACCCATTCAATCGTCCGTCCAGGCAAGCGCTGTGCTCTGCAAGGCTTAACCCGCTCACCTGCCCGACGACGGTTTCAAGAATCTTTCCAATTTGGCGGCAAGTTCGCGCAGATCGATCGGTTTGGACACATAGTCGTTGCAGCCCGCTTCGAGCGCCTTCTCCCGGTCGCCCACCATCGCGTGAGCGGTCAGCGCGATGATGGGGATCGCGGTCAGCGCCGGGTTGGACTTGATCTCGCGGGTCGCCGTCCAACCATCCTTATGGGGCAACGAGAGGTCCATCAAGATCAGGTCGGGCTTCTCCTGCGCGGCTTTCTCCACGCCTTCTACGCCATCAATGGCCTCAATGACCTCGTAGCCGAGTGAGAGCAGGACATCGGTGATGAGGGTGCGGTTGTCGGGGTTATCTTCGACGATCAAGATGTGGTAGGCCATAAGCTGGCGCCTTCCTTAAAGAAAGAGTATCAGTTCTGAGGCTCTATAGGGCTTTCTAAGCGCCCATCGCCTTCAGGCAGGGTTCCCAGCGCGCTGGCGACCGACTCAAGCAACGTCTCCTGGGCCAGGCCGTGTTTCTTGAGAACCCAGGTGTGCTTCGCGCGCAGCAGGTGGCGCGTCTCTTCCGACAAGTCTTTGGGCCAGATGACCAGCGCCGGCGTCTGAACGGTGGGCGTATGCTGCCGCATGAACCCCAGCACCTTCAGGTCGTCGATTTCATCCCGCTCCAGGTCCACCAACACCAGACCGGCGCGCTGCCCTTGCAGCCACGTGATCGCTGCCTCTTCGCTCTCGGCGGTGGCGACCCGGTGCCCCGCCATGTGCAGCACCGCGCTGAAAATGTTCCGGTCGTTCGGATTATCGTCCACAATCAGGATGGGCAGCCGGGGTCGGGATTCCACCGCCTCGGCGACGGCGCTCAGCAGCGTATTCCGGTCAATCGGTTTGCAGACATGGTTTACTGCCCCCATCTGAAGAGCGCGCGGCTTCTGATCGACAATGGACACCATGACCACCGGGATGGCGGCGGTCAAAGGGTTGGCGCGCAGGCGTTCCAACACCAGCCAGCCGTCCAGGTCAGGCATGAGAATATCCAATGTAATGACGTCTGGGCGCAAAAGCGCGGCGGCCTCCAGCGCCTGCTCGCCGCCGGACGCGCGCGCCACCTTATACCCACCCTGCGAGAGGTAGGTGTCGAGGATTTCGAGCGCGTCAGCTTCATCATCGACGGCCAGAACCAGGGGTTGTTCGCGCGCGGCGTCGAGTTCGGCGTCGGACAGGGCGGGCGCGTGTTCGATGACGTTCGTGTACGGGATGCCAAAGGTAAACGTGGCTCCTTCGCCGGGCAGGCTGTCCACCCAGATCGCGCCGCCGTGCAACGTCGCCAGCCGGCGCGTGATCGCCAGCCCCAGGCCGCCGCCCTCGTAGAGGCGCGTCGAAGAAGTGTCGGCCTGGGCGAAGTCCTCAAAGATCGTTTGATGCAACGCCGGGTCGATGCCGATGCCGGTGTCAGATACGCGCACCACCAGCCAATCGCCGTGGCCCAACTGCGGGAAGCGCGCGTCGTCCAGACCCCTGACGCGCACATGGCCCGCCCACACGCTGATGCGCCCGTGTTCGGTGAACTTAATGGCGTTATCGAGCAGGTTGCAGACCATCTGGCGCAGGCGCAGTTCGTCGGCGCGGATGTTAGGCGGGTTGCCGTCGATGCGGATGACGATGGGCAATCCTTTGGCCTGAGCCATCGGCTCCATGCTCGCTACCGCCAGGCGGATGGCCTCGGCCACGCGCACGTTGGAGAAGGTCAGTTCCAGGTGACCCGCGTCGATCCGCGAGAGGTCGAGGATGTCGTTAATCAGCCCCAACAGGTTGCGCCCGTTGCGTAGGATGCGCTCCAGCCGGTCGCGCTGCCGGTCGGTCAACTCGCCGTACACGCCGTCCAGCACCAATTCACTGTAGCCAACGATGGAGTTCAGTGGGGTGCGCAACTCGTGGCTCATACGGGCCATAAACTCGCTCTTGGCGCGGCTCAAATCACCCAACTCGCGGTTCATCGCGTTCAGCCGCTCGTTCAGGTCGCGGATGGTGTCGCTCTCCTCGGTCAATTCTTGGAACAACGCGGTGGTCTTGTCGCGCTCGTCGCGCAGTTGACCCAGCAGGTCCTGGTAGACCTGCTCCTGACGCTCGACCAGAGTGAGGAGAATGTAGACCGTCGCGGCGGCGATAAGCGCAAGCGCCACGTCGCCGGCCTGGGCCTGAGGCCGATTCCCATCAACCAGCGCGGCGCCGCTGATGAAGATCAGACTTGCCAACCCTGCCAGCACAGCGACCAGCCCGCGCCAACGGACTAGATGCGCGAGAAGGCGCTGCCCGACGGCGCCCTCAGGCGGGGGCGGTGTATTCACCGGTGTTTCTCCTGAACAACTCTAAAAACCTGTCTACCAAGTATCCAAGTTCCTTCAGACAGGGGGCTTAAGCCCTTGTCTGGAATCGCGCTACGTCGCCGTCTGAATCCGCAGGACGCGCGCCAACAGGTCACGGTTGACGGCGCTCTGCTGTTTGATGATAGCGACAATACGGGCGTTAAGGGAGTCCTCTTCCTCGGGGGTCAACCCTCTGGCCGCAAGCATGATGACCGGTGTATCCTGCGTAGCTGGCCGCCCCCGGATATGCGTCAGCGTCTCGAAGCCCGACATCCCCGGCATCGCCAAATTTAACAGTACAAGGGCCGCGCGGTGTTCCGCCAGCCAACGCATCGCTTCCTGGCCGCTGCCGGCGGCCTGCACCGGGAAATGGGCAGCAGCCAGGTGTGTGCTCAGAATATCGCGGTCGTCGGGGTTGTCGTCCACAATCAGGATCGCGTGGTTGGAAAGGGAGACGTCGGCGCGCGTGAGCGCTTCGAGCAGGGCGTCGCGCTGCACCGGTTTGTCGATGCAGTCGGTAGCGCCCAGCGGGAAACCCATCGGCGCGCCGTCGATGACGGCGACGGCGACCGCTGGCGCGCACGCCGTGACTGGGTTGGCCCGCAGCGCGCCGACCGCCTGCCAGCCGTTCATGCCCGGCATCGTCACATCCACCAGGACAACATCGGGTTTGCGCTGGCCGGCCATTTCAATCCCCGCGCTACCGTCATGCGCCGCCAGCGCGCGATAACCTTCGCGTTCCAGGCGGGCGGACAGGATTTCGGCGGCTTTGGGAATGTCTGTAATGACCAGCACGGTCTCACGCTGTCCATTCGACGCGGCTGCGACTCCCGGCCGTCCGGGGAGCTGCCCCCCGGCGTCGGCGGGGAGCGCCACGAAGAAGGTTGACCCCTGGTTCAACGCGCTCTTAAGCCAGATGCGCCCGTCATGCAACTCAACCAGCTTCTTGGTGATCGCCAGCCCCAGCCCGGTACCCTGAAACTCCTGCGAGGCCGAGCTATCGATTTGACTGAATTCATCGAAGATCGCCGCCTGATCCTCCGGGGCGATGCCGATGCCGGTGTCAGTGACGCTGAACACGACCCAGTTCCCGTCGCTCAGCCAGCCGATGATGGGCAACGCCAGCGCCTCGCTCCTGCCGTTCACGACGCGCGCCGCGTGGACGCGCAAGGTCACGCCGCCCTCTTTGGTGAACTTCACCGCGTTGGACAACAGATTGGTGAGCACCTGGCGGATGCGCGTGGCGTCGGCGAGGAGAACCGGCAAAGGATTGACCGCATCGACCGTGAGCGCCAGGCCCTTCGCCTCAGCTTCCGGCCTGTAAACGTCGGCGATCTCCTGCACCAGAGCCGGGAGGTCCACCGCGCTGGGGCTGAGGTCCAACCGGCCCGCCTCGATCTTCGACAGGTCGAGGATGTCATTGATGAGCGCCAGCAGGGTGTAGCCGTTGCGGTGTATCTTCCCCACGCGGTCGGCCTGGCGTTCGGTGAGCGGCCCGTAGAGGCCCTGGAGCAGCAATTCGCTATAGCCAACGATGGAATTGAGCGGGGTGCGCAGTTCGTGGCTCATGTTCGCCAGGAACTCGGCTTTATAGCTGGTGGCCTGCCGCACTTCATCTCTGAGCTTCTGGCCGTGTTCACGTTCACTGCTCAACTCGATGATAGCCTGCCGCAAGTCCTGGTTGACCACGCGCAACTGCCGCTTGGCGTCAGCCAGCGGAGCGAGGAATTGCGCGCGCAGCATCGCCCGCCCCATCAACGCCACCGCTCCCGCTGCGGCCAGCGCATCCAGGTTCAGCGCGGCGACGGCGGGCGCGGCGTTCGTGACCTGACCCACCAGCATGAGCAGGGCGGCGTGCTCAATCGGGCGCGCGCGCCTGTCTCCGATGGTCTGGGTAAAGTAAAACGCCAGCGCATACAGCGCCAGTACATAGGCTACCGCCGCCAGGCCGAGGGGCAGGATTTGGTACTCCCAGGCGTAGAGGGTTGGCTCATTGACGCCGGTGAAGAGGTTGCCCGTCCAGAGCAGGACTAACAGGACGCCGCCTACCACCGGGCTGGAGATCAACACCCGGCGCGCCCAGAGCATCTGCACCGCGCAAAAGTCAATCGCAAACGCATAGAAGGCCACCGCTGCCACCGCCAAGCCGCTGACCAGGATGTTAAATCGCGCCGTCGGCGGGAAGCTGATGACCTCCGGGTTGCCCAGCATCACCGACGCCAGGCTCCAGATCATGAGCGCCACCAGGAAGAGCGCGAACGAGCCGCTGGCGCGGTCGCGGGTCGGCTGCCAGGCGATCAGCAACAGCGCTCCCCCGGCGACGGCGATGGCGACGAGGTTAGCTACGGTGGCGATCAGCGGGACGAGTTGCACATCCATCGCGGCGCGGTCTCTGTGTGCGTGATGTGTGGCTACCTAAGGCTCACACCAAAAGACGACTCTGATCTCTATTCTACTTCTTTTGTGGGCGATGCGGACGGTAGTTCAAAAGTAAATGTACTCCCCTGACCGGGCACCCCGGCGCTTTCGACCCAGATTTTACCCCCCATCATGTCGATCAGCTTCCGGGCAATCGCCAGGCCCAGCCCGCTGCCGCCATACTCGCGCGTCGGCGAGCCGTCAACCTGGCGGAACTCGTCGAAAATGAGATCGTGGTGCTGTGGCGCGATCCCGATGCCGGTGTCTTGCACCGCGCACCGCACCCAGGCGCGCCCGTCGTGCAGGAGCGTCCCGGCGCGCACCGTGATGTGGCCGACTTCGGTGAACTTGATCGCGTTGTCCATGAGCGTATCAAGCACCTGGCGCACGCGCACGGTGTCGCCGCGCACGGCTGGCAGGCGTCCGGCCAATTCCAGGTAGAGCATCAGCCCCTTGGCATCGGCCTTCGCCTTGTGCCGGCTGACAAGCCCCTCGATTTCTTGCTGGATGTAAACCGTTTCGAGGGTCATCTCCAGGCGACCGGCCTCAATCTTCGACAGATCAAGCAGGTTGTCGATCAGCTCTAACAAGTGATAGGCGTTCCGGCGCACGGTCTCCAGGCGGTCGATCTGCTTCTCGGTGAGGGGGCCGTAAAGCCCACTGAGCAGCGTCTCGGAGAAGCCGATGATCGCATTCATCGGGGTGCGCAACTCGTGGCTGACCTTGGCGAGAAACTCGCTCTTAAGGCGGTTTGCCAGCGCCGCCTCTTGCGCGTGCAGTTCCAGCGCATGGAGCAGGCGCACGTTGTCGATGGCGACCGCGACCTGGCTGGCGAGCATTTGCGCCAGCGCCACCTCCTCGGCGTCGAAGCGGCGCGGCCCGCCGCGTGAGTACAGGTTGAGGCTGCCCAGGCGCAACCCCCCGCGCATGAGCGGGATCGCCAGCATCGAGTGGAGGTCCTCGTGCATCACCAGGTCAGCCTGATCGCCGGCGACGGCGCGCAGGTCCGGGTAATAGACAGCGCGGTCGGAGCCGGGCGCGGTCGGGTCGATTATCTCGTGCAGCGACACCCGCCAATGCCGGTATTCCTTTGAAAGGCCGTAGGCGGCGCTGGTATAGAGGGTTTCGTTGTCGGCCTCAAGCAGCATAATGCTCGCCGCCGGCACCCCGAAGATCGTCGCCGCCTCTTGCACGATCAGGTTGAGCAAAGCCTGCATGTGCAACTGGCTGTTGACCGCGCGGATGACGGTCTGCGCCCGTTCCACCTGCTGATGGCGGCTCTGCGCGCGCGCGCGCTGGATCGCCTCGTCGAGGGCAATCGCAGCCAGGCCGGCGATGAGTGCGAGCGCGTCGCAGTGCGCAGCGGTCAACCCGACGGGGGCGTCGCTCTGCACGCTCAGCACGCCCAGGAGCCGGTCGCCCGCCAGGAGCGGCGCGGCGATCTCGGCGCGCGGCCCCGCTCCCGGCGGCAGGTCAGGCGCGAACACCAGCGCGCGCGTCTGCGCCGCCTGTCCCATCGCCCCAACGCCGAAAGCAGCCGAAGCTCCCTGACGCGGGTCGGGGTCGCCGCGCCAGTAGGCGGGCAGGAGCGTCTCCGCCTGGGCGTCGTAGAGTGCGATGCCGCCCCGGTTGAACGGCACGACCTCAGCCACGCGCGCCATGATCTGCGCGAGGGTCGATTCAACCCCTGAGGTTCCGGTATACTCTTCCATAGAGGAAACAGGCTCTACATAATGGCCGGCTGCAATGAATCGTTCCCGGCAACCACGTGAGGCACCCATACAGATGGGCACCCTACTTTTTTTGTCATAATAGCATGAAGTTGGTTTTAAAGATAGTGGACAAGGGGGCTATTCCCGACCAGCCAAGGACGCCGGTGCGCCGTCTTTGCGGGGCAGATGAACCGTGCTATATAATGGGACGGCACTGATGGGCAGGTATTTTTCTTGAAAGCGGCGGCTTATGAAAAAATGGCAGGGTTTGGCGCTGGGACTTCTCATCAGCGTGATCGCGCTTTACCTGGCGCTGCGCAGCGTCAACCTGAGCGATGCGGTTGACGCGCTGGCGGGCGGGAATTATATCTGGGTGTTGCCGGCGTTTGCGTTTTCGGTCGTCGGGCTGTTCCTGCGCGCCATCCGCTGGCGCGTTTTGCTGGATGGGCGCATCCCTTTGCCGCGCAGTTTCAGCATCCTGAACATCAGCTACATCGTCAACAACATCCTCCCGGCCCGGCTGGGCGAGGTGGCGCGCGCCTTCCTGGCGACCCGCGTCGATCCGCCGATACCGGTCTTTACTTCGCTTTCCACTATCGTGACCGAGCGCATTATCGACATGCTCATGGTCGTGATTATGCTGGCCGGGGTGTTGCTCGTCCTGCCGAACATGCCGCCGGAGGTCACCGGCGTGGGCCTGACGATGGGGGTGACGGCGCTCGTCGCCTTCACCCTGCTGGTGGTCTTTGCGCGCCGGAACGACTGGGCACACGCGCTGCTGCGGTTGGTCCTGCGTATCCTGCCGCCGCTCGAAAGGCTCCACCTGGGCAACATGCTCGACCGCGCCCTGGACGGCCTGAAGCCGCTCACCAACGTGCGCGGCCTGCTCGCGGTGGCGTTCTGGACGGTGATCTCCTGGGTTTTCAGCGTGATCGCGGGCTACGTGCTGATGTATGCCTTGTACGATAACCCGCGCTGGGACGCGGCGATGTTGTTCATCGCGGCGGCGTCGTTCGCCATCGCGGTGCCGGCTACCATCGCCAGCATCGGCCCGTTCGAGTATTCGGTGCTGATTTCTCTGGTGGCGGTCTACGGCGATACGCCCGCGACGCAGGCGACCGCGCTGAGCTTCGCCCTCGTCCTGCATACGCTGAACGTCACCACATATGCCATTATGGGCGCTCTCGGCATGGTGCAGGAGGGGGTCTCCCTCGGCCAGGTGACGCGCGGCGCGCGCGAGATCAAGGTCGAGCAGCCGGGCGGGGCCGCGAGCGAGGCCCAACCGGAAACGATGCAAGGGGTGTGACGCGCTGTGTTGTTAAGGGTTGATGGCACATGGGCGATCCATTGAGCCGGCGCGATTTTCTGCGGCTGGCCGGGGCGGGCGTGGCGACCGCCCTGGGCGCAGCCTGGCTCCCTGCCGCCGGTTCCAGTCCTGGGCGCGGCGCGGCGTCGAACCCTGCCCGTGCAATGGACGCGCCGATCCCTACCACCCCCTGGGATGACGACAGCCCGCTCAAGCTGGGGCGGGTAGCGGTTTCCAGGCTCACGGTGCGCGGCGGGCCGGGCAGCGACTTCCCGGAGTGGGGACAGATTTATTTCGACGAGGTGGCGACGGTCTTCGGCACAGTTGAAGGCGAGGCATTGCAGCGCTATAACGCCACGTGGTGCAACATCGGCGCCGGATACGTCTACTCGTCGTTCTTGCAGCCGGTCGTCGAGGTCTACAACCCGGTCGAAGAGGTCGGCGACGGCTTTTGGGGGCAGATCACCCTGCCCTACGTGGATAGTCACGACGCGCCGCACCTGGACGCGCCAGTCATCAAGCGGCTCTATTGCCATGCCCTGCTCTGGGTGCGCGAGCGCGCGCAGGACGCTGACGGGCAGTGGTGGTACCGGCTCGACTCGCGGCGCGCGCGCGATCTGGTGTTCTGGGTCCCGGGGGACGCGGTGCGCCGTGTCCCAGAGAGCGAGTTTACGCCTATCCACCCTGATGTGGGCGACAAGCGCATCGTGGTTGACCTGGGCGAGCAGCTACTCACCTGCTATGAGGGCAGCGCGCCGGTGCTGACGCAGCGCGTGTCGTCGGGGGCGCGGTTCATCGCGCGCGCGGCGGGGCTGGATTATCGCACACGGCCCGGCGGGTACCACGTCACCATCAAGCGGCCCAGCGTGCACATGGTCGGCGGCACGGAGAACCTCGACGCCTACGACCTGCCCGGCGTGCCCTGGGTGACGTTCTTCAACTACACGGGCATCGCCATCCACGGCGTGTACTGGCACAACGACTTTGGCCGGCCCCGGAGTCACGGGTGCGTGCATGTGCCGCCGGCGGTGGCGCAGTGGATTTATCGCTGGACGTTGCCGGCGGCGGACTACCGCGACTTCCAGATCACCGCGCACATCTTCCGGCCCGGCACGTTGATCGTGGTGCGGTAGCGGGCCGCCATGCTCACCCTCACGGACATCTTCCACCTGCCTGAGCTTGACGCGCTGATCGCGCAGCTAATCGCTGACGGGCCGGGCCTGATCGTCGTCGCTGGCCTGGACGTGCGCCCGATGGCAGCGCCGGCAACCGGGAGCGGCTTTCTGCCCAGCGGTCGCGCCGCCATCTTCCGTATCCTGGCGCGCGAAATCCTCGCCGCGCGCCCCGCGGCGCGGGGCATCGTCGTCGCTGAGGATAAGGAAGTCATCCGTGTTCCGCGCCAGCTTCAAGGGCAGATCAGGTTCGCGCTGGCGCGCCCACCTTACACTTACGCCGGGCAGATCATGGACGCCCTCCGCCGGCGGCCTGACCTGCTGGTTGTGGACCGGCTGTCCGCGGAAACCGCGCCACCGGCGCTGGAAGCGGCGCAGGGCGGGCTGCGGGTGCTGTCGCAGCTTGACACCGTGTTCAAAGGGGCCGGCGTGGCCCGCCACCTGCTCGACCTGGGCGCGCGCCGGGGCCAACTCGGCGGTCTGGCCTGGGTGGTCTCGATGCAACGCCTGGCGACGCTCTGCCTGGAGTGCCGGCGACCGGCCCCGCCTGACACGACGCAACTGACCAAGCTCTACCGCCTGTATCCTCATCTCGGCGATATGGACCTGTTCCTCATGAAGCCCGCCGACAGCGAGGGGATCGTTTTCTACGAGGCGGACGGCTGCGCCTCCTGCGATCACACCGGACGCCAGGGCGACGTTGCCGTCTTCGACGTGTTCCGCGCCGACCCAGGCGCGCCTGATCTCTTTGAGCAGCCCAGCGCCTTGCCAGCGGAGGAGTACGTCTTGCGGCTGGCGCTGCTCGGCCACCTGTCGCTGGACGATGTGCTCCAGTTCGAGGCGGACCAATTCCGCCGTGTCTACAGCCACTTCGTCGCCAGCGAGCAGGCCCTGGTCGAGGCGAACGCGGTGCTGGAGCGCAAGCTGGTCGAGTTGGAGGCCGCCAACCGCGTGCTTGAGCAGCGGACCAGGGCGCTGGTCTCGCTGGAAGAGGTGGGGCAGGCGCTCATCACCTCAACCGACCTGGACGATCTGGCGGCGCGAGTCTGCCAGCGCGCGCGCGAGCTTTGCGGCGCGGACCGGGCGATCCTGTACTTTCAGCATTCGCCGGAACAGGCCGAGGTGCTGGCGGTGGCCGGCTGGGAACCATCGCTTATCCACCAACGATTGGACGTGGGCGCGATCTTTGACACGGAGGCCGGCGCGGAGCCGAGGCCGTTCAAACGGTGGCCGCCGGGGATTCCACCCCGCCACCCGGACGTGGAGGGCGCGGCGCTCCGGGCCGGGCTGTGCGTGCCGCTCATCGCCGAGGACCGGCAGGTTGGCGTGATGATCGTCCACTCCACGCAGCGGTCCAGCTTCGCGCCGGGCGAGGTGTCGTTGCTCCAGACGTTCGCGCACCAGGCTGCGCTGGCGATCCAGCGCGCCGGGCTGATTAAGCAGCTTCAGGGCAAAATCGCCGAACTGGAGGCGGCGCAGGCGGGGCTGGCGCGCAAAGAGCGCATGGAGCGCGAGCTGGAGCTTGCCCGGCAGGTCCAGCAGAGCGTGCTGCCGCGCACCTTTCCGCAAGTGCCGGGTTACCGGTTCGCGGCGCGGAATGAGCCGGCCCGACAGGTGGGCGGCGACTTTTACGACGTGATCCTGCTCGACGCAGACCGCTTCGGCGTCGCCATCGCCGACGTGTCCGACAAGGGGATGCCGGCGGCGCTGTACATGGCCCTGACGCGCAGCCTGCTGCTGGCCGAGGCGCGCCGGGAGCGCTCGCCCCGCGCGGTGCTGGCGAACGTCAACCAGCTTCTCCTGGAACTGGGTGAGCCGAACATGTTTGTGTCGGTGTTCTATGGCGTCGTGGAGCGGGCGGCGCGGCGGCTGACCTATACGCGCGCCGGCCACGACCGCCCGCTGTTGCTGCGGGCGGGAACGGTCAGCGAGTTGGGCGGCCAGGGCGTGGCGCTGGGCCTGTTCGACAAGGGCAGCCTGTCGTTGTCAGAGGAGCAGGTTGACCTGGCCCCCGGCGACTGGCTGGCGCTCTACACCGACGGGCTGACCGATGCGGTGGACACTGGCGGGCGCAGCTTCGAGCGGGATCGGCTGAAGGCGCTGCTCCAGGGTTACGCCGACCTGCCCGCGGAGAGGTTTTGTGAGGCGGTGTTCGCCGAGTTGATTTCCTTTCAAGCCGGCGCGGAGCAATACGACGACATGACGATGCTGGTGGTGGAAGTTGCGTAGGGCCTGGCCCTCGCGTGGATGATTTCCAAAGCAGGCATTTGCGTTTATCCTCAAGGCCCACACAAGGATTCGAGACCATGCCCCAAGAGACGATGACCCCGCGCGAGCGCTGGCTGGCCGTGCTGACCCGACAAAAGCCGGATCGCACGCCGATGGATTACTGGGCCACTCCCGAAACCGACCAGAAGATGATGAAGCACCTGCGGTGCAGCGACTATCACGAGATGCTTCAGAAGATGCACGTGGATTACGTGGTGACGGTGGAGCCGCGCTATGTCGGGCCGCCGCTGCCGCCGATGATGAACGTCTTCGGCGTTCTTTTCAAACCGGTGGAGTATGGGACGGGTGTGTATAACGAAGGGGTCTCGCACCCCCTGGCAAAATTCAGGACCGTAGACGGAATTGAGCGCCACTATTTGTGGCCCGACCCGGACTGGTGGGACTATAGCGACATCCCCAACCAGGTCAAAGGCAAGGAGATGTACCCGATCCGGGGCGGCGGCTCGGAGCCGTTCCTGACGTACTGCGAGTTGCGCGGCCAGGAGCAGGCGTACATGGACCTGGTGCACAACCCGGAGATGGTTCACTATTGCCTGGATAAGCTCTTCGACCTGGCGTACACGAACACGCTGCGCATCTTCGAGCAGATTCCGGGGCAGGTGATGCTCAGCTACGTGGCCGAAGATATGGGCGGCCAGGAGGCGCTCCTGTTCTCCCCGGCGCACATCCACGAATTCCTGATCCCGCGCATGAAGCGGATTATCGACCTGGTGCACGAGGCGGGCGCGTTTGTGTTCCACCACAGCGACGGCGCGATCCGGCGCATCATCCCCGACATGATCGAGGCCGGCATCGACGTGCTGAATCCCATCCAATGGCGGCTCAAGGGCATGGACCGGGAGGGGCTGAAGCGCGACTTCGGCGATAAGGTCGTGTTTCACGGCGCGATGGACAACCAGTACACGCTCCCCTTCGGCACGGTGGAGGAAGTGCGCGAGGAGGCGCTGGATAATCTGCGCATCTTGGGCGCGGGCGGCGGGTACATCCTTGCGCCGTGCCACAACATCCAGGCGATCACGCCGCCGGAGAACGTGGTGGCGATGTACGAGACATGCTATGAGAATGGGTGGACGTAGGGACGTGGCATTGCCATGTCCCTACCCTTAGCGTTTGATAAGTCCGTGTAAGATCGTGAGCGACCGCACGCTCTATGCCGTTAGCGAGAGAGGGATCTATGAACGCACTGGCTCTCATCGCATTGCTCAACGTGATCCTGTGGGGCGCTGCCTTCGGGGTGCTCTGGTGGGTGGCCCGCTCTGAAGCGGCGCTGGAGACGCAAATCCGGGCGCTGGAGGAGCGCTTCAAGCGCGAGGCGTAACCTTCTCGTCGCGTCTGGCATTCAACGAACAGGGGCAAGGCGCTTTGTCCCGCCCGTGCAGGCCCACGGCCCTGATGGTTAATGGGATGTTGGGTGACCTTAAATGTGCGTGTTTTCTATAGAGTCTGACGTAAGGAGCGGGTCGCTGTGGAAATCACGATTGGTCTTGCGTTTATTGCTGGCCTGGTATCGTTCATTTCGCCGTGCGTGCTGCCCCTGGTGCCGGCGTATATCGGCTACATGGGCGGCCACACAACGCGCGCCGCCGAGCAGGGGCGCAAGAGCCGCTTTGCCGTGCTCGCGCACGGGTTGTTCTTCGTGCTGGGCTTCGCGGTGGTGTTTGTGCTCCTGGGCGTAGCGGCGGGCGTGGTCGGCGACGTGCTGCGCAGCGACGCGGTGCGCTACATCGGCGGCGTGGTCATCATCCTGTTCGGGCTGCATATCATGGGCGTCTTCCGCGCGCTCTACACGCGCCTCTCGCCCGCGTGGCAGACGCGCCTGCAACCGGTGTACCTGGCGCTCTACGCCGACACGCGCGCGCCATTCCGGGGGCGCGAGTTGGGCTATGCAGGCTCGGCGCTGATGGGGCTGGTGTTCGCGGCGGGATGGTCGCCCTGCATCGGTCCGATCCTCACGGCGATGCTCACCATCGCCGCCAGCGATGGCGAGGCAGTGCGGGGCGGCGTGCTCTTGTTTGCCTATGCGATGGGCCTGGGCATCCCCTTCCTGGTGATGGCAGTCGGCCTGGACCGGATGACCGGCTTCCTGCGCCGCTTGCAGCGCCATATGCACGCTATCGAGATGGTCAGCGGCGCGCTGCTCATCGCCATCGGGGTGCTGGTATTTACGGGCGCGCTGCAACAGCTCTCCCAGCTTGGCAGCAGCGCGGATGTCGCCTATATTCTGGAAGAGTGCGTGGTCGGCGGCTGGGTGGCGGGCCGGATTGCGTTTAGCGAGATCGGCGCGTGCGCGGACGAACTGACGCAGGTCCTCTCCGGGGCGACCGCCTCGGCGGAGGCGTCCGGCGCGATCTGGGGCGCGCTCCCCGACGGCAGCGCGGTGGACTGGAGCCTGACCGCCGGCCCGGTCGAGACAGCCGCGCATGGGCTGCCGGTCGGCCTGAAGGCGGGCGAAGTCGCGCCCAACTTCCAGACGCAGCAATTGGACGGGAGGCAGGTCACGCTGGAGGACTTCCGGGGCAAGACGGTGCTGCTCAACTTCTGGGCGACATGGTGCGGCCCATGCCGTGTGGAGATGCCTGACTTGCAGTGGGCCGCGATTGAGTACAGCGACAGGCTCGCGGTGCTGGCGGTCAACTTCGCCGAGACGCCGGAGCAGATCGTCAGGTTTGCGCGGGAGCGCGGGCTGCGGCTGAACTTCGTGCTCGACCAGGAGGCGCAAATCCAGGCGCTCTATGATGTGACGGCATATCCTACCACCTACGTCATCGCGCCCGATGGCACGGTCGTTAGCAAGCACGCCGGCCCGGTGACGCGGGACCTCATCGAGCAGTTTTTAAATGAGGCGGAACGAGTAGACTCTAGGCAGGGGGCTTAAGCCCCCTATCCGGTTTCTGAGAAAGTGGTAACTACTCAGGCAGGGACGAAGGGCCGCATGAGTAGGGCATCATGCAGGGCCTGGAGGACATTGACACCCTGTTTGCGAACCGTCGAGATGTAGCTGCGGATGTCGCAGAAGATGTTTGCGCCGGAGCGA
>DAOTXU010000401.1:0-5984 GCA_034435135.1 Anaerolineae bacterium
AAGACCTGCCCGGCTGTGCTGTGCGCATCACTCCGACGCTAGAGGCCGCGCGCGCCGTCGTCGAAGCCGGGGCGGACATTGTCGCCCTGGATGCGACGGACCGCCCCCACCCCGATGGCTATACCGGCGCTGAAATGGTACGTCGGGTCAGGCAGGCGCTCGGCGTCCCGGTGATGGCCGATATTTCGACGTTCGACGAAGGCATCGCGGCTGCCGAAACCGGTGCTGACCTGGTGGCGACGACGCTGTCGGGCTACACGCCCTATAGCCCTCAGCGCGAATCGCCGGACTTTGAACTCGTCGCCCGGCTGGCTCAGATGATCGATACCCCGGTCGTGTGCGAGGGGCGCATCGCGGCGCCGCGCGAGGCGCGCCGCATGTTGGAACTGGGCGCTTACGCAGTTGTGGTCGGATCGATGATTACCCGGCCCAAATGGATCGTCGAGCAGTACGTGGCGGCTATGCGTGGGGCGCAGTTTTCTGATCAGACGGCGCTGGCGCTGGATATCGGCGGCACGAAGATTGCTGGCGGCCTGATTGACGGAGAGGGCCGCGTGCTGCTCCACCGCGAAATACCCACACCGGTCCGGGAAGGCCCTGATGTGGTGCTGGCGCACGCGGTCAGGCTGCTCGAAACCCTGCGCGCAGAACCCCAGGATAGCCCTGTCGCTATCGGCGTGTCTACCGGAGGGCAGGTGGACGCCTCCGGGCGAGTCGTCCACGCGACCGGCCTCATCCCCGGCTGGGCAGAGATACCCCTCCGGCAAACCCTGGAAAACTGTTTTGGACTGCCCGCAGCGGTCATCAACGACGGCAGCGCCGCCGCGCTCGGCGAGGCGCACTTTGGCGCGGGGCGTGGGCACGCTTCTGTCTTGGGGTTGACCATCGGCACGGGACTGGGTGGGGGCATGGTCATGGATGGCGAACTCTATCGCGGGACGGTTGCCCTCGGCCACACCAAAATCGTGCGTGGCGGTCGCCCGTGCACCTGCGGCGGGAGCGGCTGCCTGGAAGCCTACGTCAGCGGGGCGGCTCTTCTCCACGAATACAACACCCGCGTTGCGCCGGAGAAAACGCTCGCCTCGACGCGGGAGGTGGCCGCGTTGGCGCAGGCCGGCGACCTTGCCGCCTGCGACGCGGTGAGGGCCGTAGGCGAATGGTTGGGGTTCGGTTTAGCCGGGATTCTGGGGGCCTTGCGTCCGGCAGTGGTCGTTGTCGGCGGGGGTGTGGCGCAGGCCGGGGATTTGCTCTTTGAAAGCATCCAGCGCAGCCTGCAAGTCTATGCTTACCCGACTTTGAGCACAACGCCGATTGTGCCTGCTGCGTTAGGCCCACACGCAGGATTGGTGGGTGCGGCTGTCTTTGCGCGTCAAGCCACTACTTGGTGATCTCCCAGAGGCAGCGTTCGGTTTCCAGGTTATCTTCTTCTAAGGAGGTGAAGACTGGAGAGAACAGCGATCCGCAAAGCCTAACTCGAAAACGAAGAAGGTCCCGCTTTTTAACCGAAAGGATGGTTAAGATAATGAAAAACCTTTCACGACGTGATTTCCTGCGCGCGGTGGGCGCAGGCGGCGCTGCACTGGCGCTGTCACGGCTGCCCGTCGCCGCCAGGGCGCAGGAGCAGCGTTTCCTCAACTACTGGACCGGCTGGAGCGGCTTCGAGTTCGACGTGCTCCAGACGCTCGTGGACAAGTTCAACGAGGAGCACCCGAATATATTCGTCAACATGACCACCGTCTTCGGCCAATATGAGAAGGTGCTCACCGCCATCGCCGGCGGCAACCCGCCCGACGTGGTTTCGGCGGTATGGCTGCACCAGCTTGTTTCGATGGCAGCGCGCGGCGGGCTGACCCCGATCACCGATCTTGCCGCGCTCGCCGGCATCGATGGGACCGGCTACTTCCCGCAACTGTGGGACGCCTGGCACTGGAATGGCGAGCTGTGGGGCTTGATGGTCACGTCTAACTCCAGTGTCATCGCGTACCAGCCCGCTCTCCTTGAGGAGGTCGGCGCGAGCGCGCCGCCCAAGACCCTGGCCGAATTGGACGAGATCGCTATGGCGCTGGAGAAGGTGGACGCCGACGGCAACATCGAGCGCGTCGGGATCCTGCCTGGCGGCCTTCTGTGGTGGGGCCGGGTCTTCGGCGGGAACTTCTACGATGAGGCAAACGTGAAGATCACTGCCAACGACCCGAAGATCGTCGAGGCGCTCGACTGGATGGCCGGCTACTGGAGCCGCCTTGGCCCTGATAAGGTCGCCGCATTCCAGAGCGGCTTTGGCGACTACATGAGCACGCAGAACTCGTTCTTCGTCGCCAAGGAATCCATGACCCAGGTCGGGGAGTGGTTCATCGAGTTCCAGAGACGCTTCGCGCCCGATCTGGTCATGGAGTTCATCCCCGCGCCGCCGCCGCCTGGAGGCCGCGAGAACTGCACCGTTTTCGACGGCAGCGTGTTCACCATCCCCACCGGCGTCCAGGACCCCGAAGCGTCTTGGGAGTTCATCAAGTGGCTCAGCCAGGACGAAAACATGGGCGAATTCTGCTTCCAGATTCACAACATCCCGCCCAAGGAAGCGCCGGCCACGGAGGAGCGCTTCATCAGTGACCCGCGCTTCGAGCTGGCCGTCACGCTGTTGAATGGCCCGAACGCCTTCGGCCCGGACAAGCACCCGGTCAACGACTTCTTCTTCACCCGCCTGGGCGAGGCCGAGTCCGCCGTCAAGAACGGCGACCTTGGGGCGCAGGAAGCGCTCGACCGCCTCACCGAAGAGGTCCAGGAAGAACTGGACAAGACTCTGGAGCGGCTCGGCATGTGATCAGCCGCGACGGGTAGGGGCATGGCACCCCCATGCCCCTACGCCCGGTCAGGCTTCGACAGCAGGTTCATGGAGTAAGGGCGATACACCATGCAGGCAAGAAACATACTCGTAAGAGGCTTCAGGCTCCAACTCAACCGCACCCAACTCCGGGCGCTGGTGGTGGGCCTGGTTTTTATCTCCCCGGCGCTGATCGGCCTGTTGCTTTTCACCCTCTGGCCGATCATTCAGTCGCTCTACTACAGCTTCACGGATTACAACATCCTCCAGCCGCCTTATTTCCTCGGCCTGGAGAATTACGAAGACCTGCTCAGCGACCGTGTATACAAGATCGGGTTGCAGAACACCTTCTACATGGTGTTGATCGGCCTGCCCATCCACCTCATTTTTGACCTGGGGATGGCCTTCCTGCTGAATACGAAAATACGCGGCCTCCCCCTCTACCGCACCGTTTTCTATGTCCCTACGATTACGCCCGTCGTCGCCTCGGCCATTGTCTGGCTATGGCTGTTTAACGGCCAGTACGGGGTCTTGAACGTGATCCTCGGCTGGTTCGGAGTCCAGCCCATCGGCTGGCTGACCAACCCCGATTGGACCAAACCCTCGCTCATTTTCATGGGCTTATGGTTTGGCGGCAACACGATCCTTGTCTACCTGGCATCCCTCCAGGATGTGCCAATATCGCTGCTGGAGTCGGCGGAGCTGGATGGGGCGAACGCCTGGCGGAAGACCTGGCACATCACCCTGCCGATGATCAGCCCGGTGATCTTTTACACCATCATCATCAACGTCATCGGTTACTTCCAGTATTTCACGGAGGCGTGGGTGCTCACCGCCACGCGCGACGGCGCGGCGGGCGGCCCGGCCAATTCGATCTTGTTCTACTCCATGTACCTGTACCAGTCGGCGTTTCAGCAGTTCAAGATGGGCTACGCCAGCGCCCAGGCGTGGGTGCTGTTCGTCATTGTGTTGATTGCGACGGCGATCATCTTCAAAACGGCCGGCTGGGTGTACTATCACGCGGAGAGTCAGGCATGACATCACGAACGGGCCAGCTTTCAGTCTCTGCAATCAGCGGGTGGCGGCAGAATCAGTTTATCCAGCGGCGGATCACCCAGGCCATTGCCTACACCGTGTGCACGCTCATGGCGATTGCTTACATCTTTCCCCTCTACTGGCTGGTCGTTACCGCGTTGAAGACCGACACCGAAGTCTTTGAGTTGCCGCCCGGCCTGATCCCGCGCAGCCCTCAGTGGCAAAACTTCCCGGAATCGACCACCTACATTCCGTTCTGGTCGTACTTGTGGAATACGTTCGTGATCGCCGGGATGACGATTGTTGGTACGCTCCTCTCCTGCACGCTCGTCGCCTACGGCTTCGCGCGCATCCGCTGGCCGGGCCGCAACATCGTTTTCCTCATCTACCTCAGCACCATCATGCTTCCTGGGCAGGTGACGATGATCCCGCTGTACATCATCTTCCGAAACCTCGGATGGGTGGGCACATACCTGCCGCTGGTGGTGCCCGCTTTCTTTGGAAACGCCTTTTTTGTGTTCCTGCTCCGCCAATTCCTGCTGACGATTCCCGATGAACTGAGCGACGCGGCGCGCATAGACGGGGCTAGCGAGCTGGGCATCCTCTGGTATGTCATGATCCCGCTGCTCAAGCCCGCGCTGGCGACGGTGGCGCTGTTCACGTTTGTGAGAGCCTATACCGACTTCCTGGGACCGCTGATCTACCTCACCAACCAGGAGAATTGGACGATCTCGCTAGGGTTGCAGATGTTTAAGAATATGTACGGCGCACAGTGGCAACTCATGATGGCGGCAGCCGCGCTGACCATGTTGCCGACGCTGGTGCTCTTCTTTCTGACGCAGAAGACCTTTGTCAAAGGCATTGCACTGACTGGCATCAAGGGTTGATTCGCCAGCTCCGCTTGCGCAAGGAAAATGCCCCATGCAGATCGGCCTGATCCCCCTTGACGAGCGCCCGGTCAACACCCGCTATCCAAAGATGATCGCGGACATCGCCGGCGTTGCACTACACCTGCCGCCGGCTAAGGTGCTCAGCGACCGCAAAATCCCTGCGAACTGCGACAGCCTGGCTGCGTGGCTGCGCGACGTGGCCCCCCGCCTGGACGCGGTCATCGTCTCGTGTGAGATGTTGGGATACGGCGGTTTGATCGCTTCGCGCACCACCGATGAGCCGGCAAGCGTCGTCATCTCCCGCCTCGGCCTGCTGCGCGACTTGAAGCGCCAACACCCATCGCTGTACATCGTCGGCTTCAATGTCATCACGCGCGTTGCCGGGTATGACAGTGACGCCGAGGAGCCGCCTTACTGGGCTGAGTACGGGCATCGTATGTACCGCTTCTCGCAGCTGCTTGACCAAGACGCACAAGGTCAGCCTGTCGAGGCCGAACTCGCCGCGCTGCGAAGCGCTTTGCCCCAGGCTGCTGTGCGCGACTTTCTGCGGCGCCGGCTGCGCAACCACACGGTCAACCTGGCAAATCTGCACAGCCTGGCTGAAGGCGTCTTCGACCTGCTCGTGATGAGTTCGGACGACACAAGTCCCTATGGCCTGCCGTCGCGTGAAAAGCGATGGCTATCCGAGTGGACCGGGCTGGTCGGCCCTGGCGATAATCGGCTGCTCATGTACCCCGGCGCTGATGAAGTCGGCAGCGCGTTGGTGGCGCGGCTGTTCAATGCGCACGCCGGTTACACGCCCCACTTCACCCCGTTCTACGGCGTGCCGGGCGGCGACGCTATCGTCGCGCCGTTCGAGGATGGTCCGGTTTCGACGACTGTCTCGCGCCAGGTGCGCGCAGTGGGTGGAACCCTCGCTGACGACGGAGGAGAGATCTTTCTGGCGATTAACCCGCCGAGCGCCGCACATCCTGCCGACTGGCACCTCGCCATCGCGGATGAGGAGCGCGCCGAGCGGTTGCCGCATCTTGAGAAGATGGTCGCCGAAGTCAGGCGGTGCCAGGCCGCCAAGCAACCGGTCGTGGTCGCCGACGTGGCGTATCCAAACGGTGCCGACCCCGTGCTCGTCGATTTGCTCGTGGAACACGTCAATCTGCCCGCGCTGGCGGCCTACGGCGCGTGGAACACTGCCGGCAACACTATCGGCGTGGCGCTGGCGCAGGGTTGCGCCGCGCGGCATC
>DAOTXU010000402.1:0-7840 GCA_034435135.1 Anaerolineae bacterium
TCGGCTTCGGCGACGATGGCGTTCGCGCCTCTAATGGCCCTGGTTGCGATGTATTTAGACATCTATAGTGCTACTCCTTCGCGTACAGGCGGCTGAACCACCAACGCGGGCGCGGTTGTTGCGCCCAGGCGTAAATCTCGCCTCCAACGTTTCGGACAAAGGGCTTAAGCCCCCTGTCTCTGGCTCTCAGTCACCGACGGGCATACCGTACAGGGCGGCTTCACGCTCGGCGAGCGGGATTGTCTCCAGTTCGGCCATGCGCCAGTCGCCGCTCTTACCCCACTTGCTCGCATCGTAAGCCGGCAGGCCCAACTCGGCTCGCTTCCGGTCGATGTGCGCCAGCGTCTTCTCGATGATCTCCTGCGGGTCGCGGATGAACTCCAGTTTGCCGCCGTACAGTTGCTCCCATTCTTTGAGAAGAACCTCTTCGGCCACGTAGCGGCTCTGCGGCACGCGGTCTACCATGCCCTCGACCGGGTTGGACCCGCCCATGATGACATAAGCGCCGCTGGCGACGCAATACGTCGCAATGGAGAGCGCTTTTTCGCTCATCCATTCGGGGGCCATGCCGACGGCGGGAATCTTGTCGATGTCGTCGCCCAGGCCGCCCTCTTCGACCATCTGCGTCAGCACGGTGAGGATGCGCGAGTTATCGACGCAGCTTCCCACGTGCAGCACGGGCGGCATCCCGGTCGTTTCACAGATTTCGCGCAGGCCTGGCCCCACTTCCGAGAGGCCCGCCTCGCCGAGCAGGTAGCCGAGCTTGGAGCTGGCAATCGCGCCGCACCCGGTCTGCACGACGAGCACATCCTGCTTGAGCATTTCGCGCGTCACTTCGATGTGCAGGTAGTCGTGGTTGCTGCGCGGGTTGTTGCAGCCGATGATCGCCGCCACGCCCCGGATGCGCCCGGCCATGATCGCGTCGTTGAGCGGGCGGAAGCTGCCGCGATACGTGCCGCCGAGCATATAGTTGACGTACTCGTGCGAGAAGCCCGCGATCAGCTCTGACTTCACGTCGGGGATGTGCGTCTCGCCGCGCTTGGGGAACAGGTCGCACGCGCGCTTGATGATTTCTTTGGCGATGTCGAGCGCGCGGTGCTCGTCGAACTCGATGTGCGTCGCGCCGGTGATCTTGACCTTCGGCGAGGTGGTGATGATCTCGGTGTGGAAGTGGCTGGCGACATCGACGAGCGCTTGCATGATGCACTGCACGTCCACGACCATCGCCTCGACCGCGCCGGTGAGGATGGCAAGCTCCTGTTGCAGGAAGTTGCCTGCCGCAGGGATGCCCTGGCGCATAAGGATTTCGTTGGCGGTGCAGCAGATGCCGCTGATGTTGACGCCCTTCGCGCCCTTCGACCTGGCGTACTCGATCACCTCCGGGTCTTGCGAGGCGGCCACGATCATCATGGACAGCGTCGGTTCGTGGCCGTGCACCACCACGTTCACCTCGTCCTGGCTGAGCACGCCCAGGTTGGCCTCGCCCATGACGGGCGCAGGCGTGCCGAAGAGGATATCCGAAACGTCGGTGGCGATCAGGCTGCCGCCCCAACCGTCGGCGAGGGCGGTGCGCACCGCGCCCAGGAGGATGTGGCTGGGGTCCTGGTCATCGCCGATGTGGGTGCGGTGCAGCGCGTCAACCACCTCGCGGTCGATGCCGCGCGGGACCACGCCCCGCTCGCGCCAGAGTTCCTGGCGCTTCTTGGGTGCGCGCTTAACCGTCACCAGATCGCCGCGCTGCTGGCCGAACTGCGCGATGTAGAGGTCGGCCAGGTCGTTGGCGATTTCCTCGGATGTGCGGTCCTCAGTTGGGATGCCGTAAAGCTCGGCGAGGCGGCGCAGCTTCACGATGTCGCGGATGCGGTAGCCCTGCGCCTCACCGTTGGCGACGGCTTTGAGGGTGAAGGCCATGTCGCGCCCGTGATCGCTGTGCGCCGACGCGCCGCCGGCGATAGAGCGCGCCAGGTTGCGCGCCTGAATGGTGTCGATGGTCGCACCGCAGATGCCGACCGAACCGTCTTTGGTGAGGCGGCACGGCCCCATGCCGCACATCTTGCAGCACATGCCCGCGCCGCCGATGTTGCACGCGGCCAATTCGTCGGCGCGCGCGAAGGCGGTGCTGATGCCAAGCTCTTGCGCGCGGCGGATCATCTGTTGCGCTGCCGGGTCGATGCTGATCTCTTCCAGTGGTCGTTCTCCCTTTTTAGCCATTCACGTGCTCCTATGCTTCTTCGGTTTCGGCGCGCCAGGGCGCCATGCCTGGGCACGGCCACAGGGGCCGATGATCGGTGATGGGAGGCAAGCTTTCAAGGAAGGAAAAGGTCCTGGTGGCTTCGACGAGGCTGGAACTGTAGCGCCGGCTGCGCACGCTCTCCGGGTCCAGCGCCGGGACCTGCGCCGGTTGAGTATAGCCCTCTTCGGCAAGCCGTCGCTCAAGCTGTTCGGGCGAAACCTTGTTCGGGTCATACGTGACTTCGATGGTGCGCCACGCGGCGCTGGCGAAAACGTCGTCAACGCCGTTGATCGCCAGTAAGATGTTGCGCACGGCTAAGACATGGTGGTCGCCGAACATGGCAGGCACTTCGATCTGGAATTTCTGCATAGGCGGTTCCTCCCTGGCTAGATTAGGTGAGCATTTTTATGAAAGCGAGGGCGGGTTAGGGTAGTCTATACAAATAGCCTATAGACCGTTTATATCGCCTACTTTACATCAAGAGATTTGCGCTTTGACAGTTGCATATGTAAGCTAATTTGATGACAACTGTCCACAATCGCAAACGGCTGCAATAGCGGGGATATGCAGGATGTTCCTCTCAGGGGAGCTTTCCAGGTCAGGAGACAGTGGGGAAAAAGTGGGGCGAACCCGCCGGTTCACCCCTCGTTTGAAGTTTACGCCACCCGTCCGATAAACCGTCGGCGCGCCAGGTAGCGCCGGATGTCGTCCAGCGCTTGTTGGTAGGCGCGCAGCAAATCGCGGTCGCTGCCCTTGTAGCGGCGGAGCGTCTGCCGGGCGCAGGCGACGCACCCGCGCATGGCGCGATAGCTATCGGTCTCACACGCCATGCAACCGTTGAGGCGAATCATCACTAAGATGAAGGCCAGGCTCTCTTCATGGTCTTCCGGCAGGCTTACCACCCGTTCGACTAACGCGCGCCACTCTGGACCGCGCATGTCCCGCAATACCGGGACCGCGTATGGGGGAAACATCAACTCGTTTGTCGTGTACACTGTCGCTGCCTGCTTTCTTTAACCTTAAAACTTGGCACGGGCGGTTGATGGCGTCACGGTACGATGTTCGTAGCATAGAGTCACGTTATAGGCGGGTAAATGGTCCCAGAGTACTAAACGGTGTATGAGTTGAGTTTAATTGCAATCCTCTTAAGAAACAGTTTGAGTTTAGTACTATTGACGTATGTATTCTGTTTGAAAGCTTCTCATGCACAAAGCGTGCCAGGGTGTTTGGAGGAGATTTCCGGGCGACTGTTTGATTCAGGTTTGACCAAGGTGAAGCAATCGTTTGCAATTGTTGGAAAAAGCGAAGAGCTGTCGCCCGCGCGCAATCGACTTTTTCCCGGCGGCGTCGGTGCGGTACAATGACCTCTATGGCGGACAGGTTCCTCTGCGCGCTGACGGCTTTTCTCATCGCCGTCTTATTGGCCGGGTGCAGCAGTGGCACGGTGGTCGTGGTCGCCACGCCCGCGCCGCCTGACGCCGCCTTCCAGACCTACCTCCACCCGACCGGCGTCTTTTCCATCCGCCTGCCGCCCGACTGGGCGGTCAACGATCTTTCCACCCCGCAGGCGTTGTACGTGGAGTTCTCGCCGCCCGGCGCGTTCCGCCCGCCGCTGACTGTGTACCTGCTCAATACCGGCGCGCCGCTCACCGCCGAGGCCTTTGAGCGCGCCGTCGCCGACTACCAGGCCGTTTATCATCCCGACCTGGCGCGCTACGTCTCCCAAGCGCGCGCCATCCAGGCGGATGGGAGTTGGCTGGTGCCGGCGCTGCTGCGCACCGAGGCGGGGGTTGTGCAACTGAACACCTTCTTCGAGCGCGAAGGCTCGCTCTTCGCCGCGATGGAAGTGCGCCTCCCTGCCGATGATCCGGCGCTGTTTGCCGCCCTGGACACGATTATCGACACCTTCACACTCAACCCCGATGCGGACCTGAGCGCCGGCCAGATCGCTCAACCCGCCGCGCCGGTGGATCAGGCGGCGACCGGGGTCGTGGGCTTCGCCGGGCTGTACACCTGGGCCGACGGGCAGGGCGGATTTCACATCAACGGGCAGGCGGTCAATAATGATGTCGCCGCGCTGGAGTTCGTGCGCGTCACCGCTTATCTCTTCGATGCGGCGGGCAACCGCCTGGCCGAGCTAAGCGATTTCGCCGCCTCGGATGTGCTGGAGCCGGGCCAGCGCGCACCGTTCAGTATGCACTTCGTCGGCGGGAAACCTCCCGCCGCGGTCCGGTACGAGTTGCACGCGGCGGCGCGTCACGCCGGCTATGCGGCGGAGAACTACTATGGCCCTTCCAACTTCACGATAGTCGATCAGGCAGACTTTGACGCGCGCGGACACCTGGTCGTCGGCGGCACGGTCACCAACACCGGCCCCTTCAACGCCAACTTCGTCAAGATCACGGTCACGCTCTTCGACGAGCAGGGGCGCGTCGTTGCCATCGACACGACCTTCGCGCAGCAACAGGAACTCGCCCCCGGCCAGAGCGCCGCATACCAGATCACGTTCTTTGAACTCGGCGGCAGCGCCACGCGCTACCTCTCCACCGCGCAGGCCACGCTCGAATAAGGATGGCAGGGTTGTGCGTGAGCAGTACAGGACGGTGGGTTTAAGCCCACTGTCCTTTTGGGCATCAGGCAAGAGGCAACATCAACCGTGATTAAAGCCGTCATCTTTGACCTGCATGGCGTTCTCATCGACCCATCGGTCATGCGCGTCCGTCAACCGGAGGCGCAGGGCAGGCTGCTGGCCGAGCGCTACGGCGGCGACCCCGCCGCGTGGACGCAGGCTTATCACGCCATCCGCGCCGACTGGCACAGCTATTGGGCCGACCTTGACCTGGACGGCGAGCACGGCATCGAGGCCCTGTGGGAGGGGGAACTGCGCGTGCTGCGCGCGCACTTCCGCCTCACCGGGACGACCTACCCGCCGGCGCGCGAGCTGGAGCAACTCGCCCGCGAGCGGCGTTACCTGGTGCTCCGACAGATCGACGCCGCCTATCCCGACGCGCGCCCGGCGGTGGCGGCGCTGGCGGAGGCGGGCTACAGCCTGGGCCTGGTCTCGAACGCGCCGCTGGCGCATTGCCGGGGCGCGCTGGAGGGCGCGGGGCTGCTGGCTTACTTCGACAGGGCGATTGTCAGCTCAGACATGGTGAGGAGCTTCAGCAAGGGGCCGGAGGCGTACCGCCTGGCGCTGAGCCGCGCCGACAGCGCGCCAGGGGCGAGCGTGGTCTTCGACGACAACGCCGACGGGGTTATGAGCGCGCGTGAGGCCAGCGCGCACGTCGTGCTGGTCGCGCGCGCCGGGCGGAGCGACCCGCGCCCGCTGGACGAGGCGCGCCGCGCGGCCCACGCCGTCTTGCCCGACCTGGCGCGCGCGCCGGAGTACGTGCGTCAGTTATCGTAGGGTTCTATGGTCTTCACTGTCACATGATCGTGGGGCTTCGAACTCACCCTACCACCCCACCCGATTCCGGCGCAGCAGCACGATCAGAATCGGCACGCCGACCAGCCCGGTGATCACGCCCAGCGGCACCTCGGCGGGGAGCAGCACGCGCGAGATGTTGTCGATGAGCAGCAGGAACGCTGCGCCCAGGCTCAGGCAGGCGGGGAGCAGCCGCTTGTGGTCTGGCCCGACCAGGATGCGCCCGGCGTGCGGGATCACCAGCCCCACCCAGCCGATCACCCCGCCCACCGAGACAGCGATGGCGGTCATCAGCGTGGCGCAGAGGATCACGTACAGCTTCAGCCGGTCCGGGTTGACGCCCAGCGCCGTCGCCTCCTCGTCGCCCAGCGAGAGGATGTTGAACTGCCAGCGGATCACCAGCAAGAAGACCGCGCCGCCGACGGTGATGAGCGCCAGCAGCGGGATGTCGCTCCACGTCACTGAGGTCAGCCCGCCCAGCAGCCAGAAGGTGATCGCCGGCAGCGTGTCGAGCGGGTCGGCGATGTATTTCAGCAGCGAGGTGAGCGAGCCGAAGAACGAGCCGATGAGGATGCCCATGAGCGTCAGCACGATCATGGGCGCGGTGCGGTAGAGCCGGCTCCCGAAGAAGGCGAGCGCCACCGCCAGCAACCCAAACGCGAACGCCGACGCCTGCACGTGGAGCATCTGCCCGGCCAGCAGGATCGCCAGCGCCGCGCCAAACCCCGCGCCCGACGTGACGCCCAGCAGGTTCGAGTCGACCAGCGGGTTTTTGAAGATGCCCTGAAACGCCGCGCCGGTGCTCGCCAGGCTCGCGCCGATCAGCAGCGCCGCGAGCGCGCGCGGCAGGCGCACGCGCAGGATCAGGGTTTGCGCGGTGTCGGGGACCTCGGCGGCCAGCCCCGGCGCGAACGGCGAGAGCAGGGCGCGCGCCGCGTCCCCGACATCGATGGGGAAGCGTCCCAGCGTGAGCGCCAGCAAGAAGAGCGGGATGGGCAGCCCCAACAGTAGCCAGTAACCCAGGCTCCGCCGGCTGAGCTTGAGCGCGGGGATCGCCCGTCCGAACGCATTTATGGCCCGCACAGGGCGGCGGCCTCCTCATCCGACATGGCGTAATCGTACCATGTCGCGTAGAAGTAACGCGCTTCGACGGCGCAGTCCAGGTCAACCAGGTCGGGGTAGAGAGTCTGCGCCATCCAGATGATGCCGATCACCGAATCGGGCACGGGCGTATCCAGCGGCGCGGTGAACTGCGGCAACTGGTAGACCCGGCCTTCCTGCACAGCGTCAAGCGCCTGCCATTCCGGGCTGTCGGTGATCGCCTCGACGCTCGCGCCGCCGTAGGATGGGACAAGGATCACGTCCGGGTCCCAGACGAGGATTTGCTCAAGATTCACATCGTTCCAGAAGCCGGCGAGTTCCGCGCTCACCGAGACGCCGCCGGCGACCTCAATCATGGCAGTCTGGTACATGTCGCCGCTGGCGACCCTGAGCGGCTCGGTGCCGGTGAAGAGCACCTTCACGCGGTCGGCCTCGGCCAGCGCGCCGGTCTTTTCGGCGATTGCCGCAAGGATCGAGTCGTAGTATACAACCCATGCTTCGGCGCGCGCCGTCGCGTTCGGCCCCAGAAATTGCCCGGTCAGCAACACGGATTCTTTCAGAGCCTCTAGCGTCTCGCCTTCATAAAGCACCAGCGGAATTTGCAGCTCGCGGATCGCGTCAATCCACGCGGTGCGCGTGCTGGCGAGGATGACATCAGGCTCCTGCGCGGCGGCCTCCTCGACGTTGATCTCCCGCTGGCTCATCACCATCACACTGCTGATTTCCGATGCGCGCGGGTCGATGCGTGCCATGTTCTCGACGCCGCCTCCGCCGAGGAAGTTCGCCGCGACGAGCGACTCTTGCGCGCCGACAGTGTAGACATAGTACGTGCCGATGGCATAGGGGCTGACAATCCGGCGCACCGGCTGCGGGAGAACCACCTCGTTGCCGCCCTGGTCGGTGATCGTAACGGTCTCCGACAAGAAGCCGGCCGCGATCAGCGCCTCCTGCCCATCCGCGGAGACGGCAAAATCGATGAACGCTAGCGCGTCGGCGTTGTCCGTGAGCGGGACCAGGCCCGCGCCGGGGAGGAAGTAGGCCGGCAGCCCGTCATAGGCCGCCGCCAGCGCTTCGGCGTCGGC
>DAOTXU010000403.1:0-26762 GCA_034435135.1 Anaerolineae bacterium
GATTTGGGGAAAAAGCAGTGGGTTGTTGGGTTTTTGTATGAAGTGATTCAAGCTTTTGAGCCAACAACACCGATGCGGTGGCGCTGGTCGTGTTTGCGGGCGACCTCACCCCCCGTCCCCCACTCCGCTTGCGGAGAGGGGGACGGGGGGTGAGGTCGCCCGCAAACACGACCAGCGCCACCGCATCGGTGTTGTTGGCTCAAAAGCTTGAATCACTTCATACAAAAACCCAACAACCCACTGCTTTTTCCCCAAATCCCGAATGCACCCCTGGGCCTATAAGCCTATCTGAGAAGTCTCGGACAGGGGGCTTAAGCCCCCTGTCCTGGAGTTTGCTAAAGGAGACGCCCTGGAAGCTTGGAACTTCCGGGAAGCTCGTGGCTACACCACGATGTTGACGATCCCGCCCTTCGCCACGTAGATCACCTTGCGCGGCGGCTTGCCGTCCATGAAACGCTGCGCGTTCTCGCTCGCCAGCGCGCGCGCTTTAGCTTCTTCCTCGCTGATGTCCGCCGGCACCTCGATGCGGTCGCGCACTTTGCCGTTGACCTGCACCACCAGCGTGATGACCTCCTCGGCGGCGATGGCCGGGTCGAAGGCCGGCCAGGGTTGCAGATGGATGCTGTACGGCTTGCCGGCCCGCACCCACATCTCCTCGACAATGTGCGGCGTAAACGGGGCCATCAGCACCAGCATGATCTCAACGGCCTCGTCCCACGCGGGCGTGTGCACGACCGGGGTGCGCCTTGCCGCCTGCATCGCGTTCTTCATTTCCATCAGCGCGGCGACGGCGGTGTTGAAGCTGAAGTTCTCCAGCCCGGCGGTCACGCGCTCGATGGTCTGGTGCGCTTTGCGGCGCAGGGCACGGATGTCCGCGTTGGTCGCCTCGCCGGAGACCTCCGGCTTATCGCCCAGGACGACCTCCCACACGTCGTTCAGCCAGCGCACCACGCCCTGGATGCCCTTGCTGTCCCAGGGGCCGCCCTTCTGCCAGTCGAAAGCGAACATCAGGTAGCCGCGCACCGTGTCCGCGCCGTACTGCTCGACCAGCTCGTCCGGGTTGACCACGTTGCCCTTGCTCTTGGACATGCGCTGGATTTCCAGGTGGTGCTTCAGTTGGTTGACATCGTTCTTGCCGCCGATGGCCGGGATGATCACCTGCGCGTCGGGCATGACTTCGACGACATGGAAAGCATCGCCGCCGGCGTCCACGTGCAGGATGTTCTCGACCCGGCTCATGATCTCGCCGGCCACACCGCCATCAGGGGCGGGAGTCCCCGGCTCGACCACCTCGATGCGATCCGCGAACAGTTTGCCGCCCTCCCAGCGCCCCGCGGCGATGATGGTGTTGCCCTGGCGCTCCTCGCCCAGGATTTGCCCCTGGTTGCGCAGCACCAGCATCGGCTCGTCGAACAGGCCCTCCGGGTTGCGGCCATGCCGCTTCATCGCCTCAGCGGTGTCCCTGAAGACGCCCAGGTCGCGCATCGCCTTCGTGAAGAAGCGCGTGTACATCAGGTGCAGCGTGGCGTGTTCCGCGCCGCCGGTGTACACGTCCACCGGCAGCCAGTACGCCGCCTCTTCGGGGTCGAAGGGGGCCTGGTCATACTCAGGACTCAGGTAGCGCCACTGGTACCACGACGAGCACATAAACGTGTCCATCGTGTCGGTCTCGCGCCGGGCGGGCCGCCCCCGCGAGTCGGTCGTGTTCAGGAAACCCTGGTGGAACAGCAGCGGGCTTTGGCCGGTGGGCATGAACTGCACGTCGTCGGGCAGCAGCACCGGCAGTTGCGCGTCGGGGACCGCCTCAATCGTGCCGTCTTCGCAGTAGATGATTGGGATCGGCGCGCCCCAGTAGCGCTGGCGGCTGATTAACCAGTCGCGCAGGCGGTAGTTGATCGCCTTCCTGCCGATGCCCTTCTCTTCCAGCCACGCCGTCACCTTCTCTTTGGCGACGCGCCTCACCTGGCCTTCGGAATCGATCCCCGTGCCCGGCGTGCCGCTGAACGGGCCGGAGTGGATCATGTCGCCGTACTCGTCGTGGTACAGAATCTCGCGGTACCATGGCAGGTTGTACAGCATCTCCATTACCGTGCGCATACCGGCTACGCTCGGCTCCAGCGCCTTGCAACGCGCCAGGATGCGCCGGTCGGCCTCCATCGAGTCTAAGTGGATGGTCTCGTCCTCGAAGATGAAGGCCCACCCGCTGCCGATGACATCGTTCCAGCAGCCGGGTCGCAGGTGCGCCCGCGCGATGGGAATATACGTCTGCATCTGATCAACATGCAGCGTGATGTAAACTCGGTCCTCTTCCACTCGATAGCGGATGCCGGCTGCATCCATCGCCTGGGTGAAGCCTTCCTTCATCCACTTGCCGGCCAGCGCGAAGCTGCGCGCCTGCCCGTCGGGGCGCGCGATGACCGGGATGATCGGCAGGCCGAACTTCAGCGCGAACGCAAAGTCGCGCTCGTCGTGCGCCGGCACCGCCATGATCGCGCCGCTGCCGTAGGTCAGCAGCACGTAGTCCGCGATCCAGATCGGGATGCGCGCGCCGTTGACCGGGTTGATGGCATACGCGCCGGTGAAGACGCCGGTCTTCTCGCGGTCCTCGGCGGTGCGCTCGATCTCGGTGGCGCGGGCGGCCTGCTCTTTGTAAGCCTCCACCGCCGCGCGCTGGTCGTCGGTGGTGATCCTCTCCACCAGCGGGTGCTCCGGGGCCAGCACCATGAAGGTCGCGCCCCACAGCGTGTCGGGCCGCGTGGTGTAGACTTCAATCGGGTCCCCTTGTTCGCTGGTGAACGTGACGCGCGCGCCCTCGCTGCGGCCAATCCAGTTGGTCTGCATGATCTTGACCGGCTCCGGCCAGTCGATCGTGCTGAAGTCCAGCAGCTCATCGGCGTACCTGGTCACGCGGAAGAACCACTGCGTCATCAGCTTTTGGACCACCGGCTGCCCGGTGCGCTCGTCCTTGCCGTCGATGACCTGCTCGTTCGCCAGCACGGTTTGCAGCGTGGGCGACCAGTTCACCAGCGCCTCGCCGCGATAGGCCAGGTCGTGCTCGAACAACTTCTTGAAGAACCACTCCGTCCAGCGATAGTAGGACGGCTCGCAACTGACCGCCTCGCGCTTCCAGTCGAACATCGCGCCCATGCTGCGCAGTTGCCGCCGCATCCGGTTGATGTTGGCGTAGGTCCACTCTTTCGGGTGGATGTTGCGGCTGATCGCGGCCTGCTCCGCCGGCAGCCCGAAGGCGTCGAAGCCCATCGGGAACAGCACGTTATAGCCCTTCATGCGCATATAGCGGGCGCGCGCGTCCGATGGCGTCATGGCGAACCAGTGACCGATGTGCAGGTCGCCGCTGGGGTAGGGCAGCATAGTCAGCGCGTAGTGCTTGGGCTTGCTCCAGTCCACCACGGCGCGGTACAGTTGGTCCGCCTCCCAGCGCGTCTGCCACTTCGGTTCGATGTCCTTGGGGTTGTATTTCTCGACCATGATGGTTGTTTCTCCTCTAAAACTGCACAAGGGAATGCCCCTGCTGTCTGCTCCACTCATGAAAACCGGGTGGGCGTCGCTGCCCACCCGGCGGGTGCTTTCAAAGCCAAAGCGACGCTTCCTAAGCGCTATAGGCTAAGTCCAAGACTAAGGGAGAGCGCGCGCGGCATCCCGACGTTCACCGTATTGAAGGTATTCGGTTTTCGCATCACATCACCCTCCTGCCCGGAAGCTAGAACCTGGATACTGGAAGCTGGTCTCAAACTGACCCGCTTCCAGTCTCTCGCTTCGCGCTTCTGGAAACAAAAAGCCCCTTCATCTCAGGGACGAAGGGGCCTTCGCGGTACCACCCTGCTTGATGAACCGGTGAGGTGGACCTGAGGGGGCTCGAACCCCTGACCTCCACAATGCCATTGTGGCGCTCTCCCAACTGAGCTACAGGCCCATGCATGTTAGCCGGTTCATCCACTCGAACGCTTAACGCGCGCTCACGTCGCCGGTTACTTGTGATAATGAAGTGTTCACCGGCGCGGCTTCCCCTCGACTCAAGTGAGCAGGTACAGACAAGGGGCTTAAGCCCCTTGTCTTACCTTGAGTCTTCTTGGACGGGGGACCGGGCGAGTTGGGCCGCGGGTGCTCGCGGTGGGCACAGCCGCCAGGCTTCCACCCTCCCTGGCTCGCTGCCGCGATGGCTTATTACTCCCGGTCATGGCCTTTAGACGGTTATGCAGGTTGTTAAGAACGCGCTTCGGCGCGTGTAGAAGTATTGTATCGGGGTGCGGGTAGCGTGTCAAGGCCGCGCCGCAAACCACAAGACGTAATAATAACCGACGACCGCCGCCACCAGCACCGAGTCCAGCCGATCCAGAAAGCCGCCATGCCCCGGCAGCAGGTTGCTGGAGTCCTTGACGCCCATCTCGCGCTTGAAAGCCGAGATGCCCAGGTCGCCTAACAGGCTGAGGACGCCTACGAGCAGGCCGATCATCGCGCCGTCGGCGAAGGTGGACGGCACGCCGCGCGCCGACCACAGCGCCGCCAGCAGCCCGGTGAGCAAAACCGCGCCCACAACCCCGCCGATGTAGCCCTCCCAGGTCTTGCTGGGGCTGATGCGCGGGGCGAGCTTGTGGCGTCCCAGCGAGGTTCCGACGACGTAGGCGAACGAGTCGGCGGCGAAGACGGCGGGCACGGCGGTCAGGGTCCAGAACAGGCCGTCGGACAGGTTGCGGAGCATGACCAGGTGCATTCCCATCCACCCCAGGTACAGCCCGCCAGCGAGCGCCACCATAAAGCTGTTCTCAGGATGCGGGTAGCCCCGCCCCCGGCGCAGTACCAGTTGGAGCAGAGTCAGCATCAGCACCAGGGCGACGCCCGGCCTGAGCAGTTCGAGGTCGGGCAGTTGTACGTCCAGCAGCATGACCCAGATCAGGCCCAGGACGCCGGCAAGCGATCCGGTAAAACCTGGCTGCCCAAAGAGACGCGCCCATTCCCAACCCGCCAGGCTCAGCGCCAATAACACCATGCCCCAATACCACAGGTCGCCAGCGGCCACAACCAGGATGAAGATGATGAAGAGCGGGATAGCGGTCAGCAGTCGTTGGCGGAGCATCAGGTCGGCGTCACCAGTCCAAAGCGGCGCTCGCGCTGGCTGTATTGCAGCAATGCTTTGCGAAGTTCATCTTCGTTGAAATCGGGCCAGTAAACTGGCGTGGTATAGTACTCGGCGTAGGCCGCCTGCCAGATCAGGAAGTTGCTCAGGCGCATCTCGCCGCTGGTGCGCACCACCAGGTCGGGGTCGGGCAGGCCGGCGCTGTACAGGTAGTAGCTCAGCACCGTCTCGTCGATGGCATCCGCCGGGATGCCCTCGGCTACGATACGCCGCACCGCCTGCACAATCTCTTTGCGACCGCCGTAGTTGAACGCCACGTTGAGGATCAACCGGTCGTTGTGGCGGGTCAGGTCGAGCGCGTGGCGAATCTTGCGCTGTAAGTGCGGCTCCAGTCCATCGAGTTCGCCGAGATGGCGGATCTGCACGCCGCTGGCATTGAGTTCGGCCAGCTCACGGTCGATGACCATTTCCAGAATACTCATCAGGCCGCGCACTTCAGCTTTGGGCCGGCCCCAGTTCTCGGTGGAGAAGGCGTAGATGGTGAGAATCTTGATCCCGAACTCGGTGCAGGCCCGGAGGATACGGCGCAGGTTTTCCGTGCCGGCGCGATGCCCGGCGATACGTGGCAACCCCCGCTCACGCGCCCAGCGCCCGTTGCCGTCCATAATAATGGCCACGTGCGTGGGCACACGTTCCGGTAGCAGCTTATCGTCCAGATCAACCTCCATAAGCTCTTTGATGCAAGAGAAGCGCAGTCCGCACTGTCTATAGAGGAATACAGGGGCGCAGTAGGGACATAAGCGCTGCGCGCAGCGCTATGCCCCTACTGCTTGCGACCTCACGTTCGACAGCGCGCTAGACCTCCAGAATCTCCTGCTCTTTGCGTTTGCCGATCTCATCGACCTGCTCGATGTACCGGTCGGTGAGCTTTTGGAGATCATCCTTGGCGCGGTGGAAATCGTCCTCGCCGATTTCTTTAGCGTCTTCCTTTTTGCGCAGCGCCTCCAGCGAGTCGCGCCGGATGTTGCGCACGGCCACTTTGGACTCCTCCAGGCGGCGGCTGACCACTTTGACCAGCTCCCTGCGCCGCTCCTCGGTGAGCGGAGGGACGTTCAGGCGAATCATCTTGCCGTCATTGCCGGGCGTCAGGCCCAGGTCCGAGGCGAGGATGGCTTTCTCGATGGTGCGGAGCGAACCGGGGTCATACGGCTTGATGGTGAGAAGCTGCGGCTCCGGCGCGCTGATGGTCGCTAACTGGTTGAGCGGGGTGGGCGTGCCGTAATAGTCCACGCTCAGCCGCTCGACCAAAGCCGGCGAAGCCCTGCCCGTGCGAATCGTCGCCAGGTCCTCCTCCAGCGCATCAATGGCGCTTTTCATACGCGATTCGCTTTCGCGGAGCACTTCTTTCGTCATAAGCGCCGTTCTCCTGTGTATTTTATGATACACCACGAAAGTCAAAAAGCCGCACAAACAAGGGTCGCGTTCGCGCGGTGTTGGGTGCATTGTCGCCTATCATGAGCCGCCTGTCAACTCCGGCGGCTGACGGGGTGCATTCCGTTTTGGGGGCGACATTCAGTGAGGCTTGCCTCTGCCGGGTTGACCTCACCCCGGCTTCGCCGGACTATAGCCCCCTGCCCCCTCGCCATAAATGGCGCGGGGACTGCGCTGCCTGCCCGGCGCAAGCCGGGAAGCGCGAGGGATGAGGTCGCAGCGGCGCACCGCATGACCCCTGACTTGGAATGCACCCGGCTGACGGTGGGGGCGTCAATCGGCGGCGACGCCACGAAGGACGGTTGTCTCTTTGACGCCGGCCATCAGGAGGCCGAGTTGTTCGCGCGTGGCGGTCGTCGCGTCCACCGTGTCGATGATCTGGCCCTTATACATCACCGCGATGCGGTCCGACAGCGCCATAATCTCGTCCAACTCCGCCGAGATCAACAGGACCGCCACGCCGGCGTCGCGCTGGGCGACGATGTTGTTGTGGATAAACTCAATCGACCCCACGTCGATGCCGCGCGTGGGCTGCGCGGCGATGAGCAGCTTCACCTCGCGGCTGAGTTCGCGCGCCACGATGAGCTTCTGCTGGTTGCCGCCCGACAGCGACGAGACCAGCGTCTCGATGGAGGGCGTGCGGATGTCGAACTTGTTGACCAGCCGGCGCGCGTTTGCTTCGATGGCCCTGAAGCTCAGGTTGAGTCCCTGGGTAAAGGGTGCCTGGTAGTACGTACACAGCACCAGGTTATCGTCCACCGGGTAGCCCAACACCACGCCGTGCTTGTGGCGGTCTTCGGGCACGTGCGCGCTGCCCAGTTGGGTGACCAGGCGCGGGGAGGTGTTGGTCGTGTCTTTGCCCATGATGAGCACATGCCCGGCCTCGGCCTTGCGCAACCCCGTGAGCGCCTCGACCAGCTCGCGCTGGCCGTTGCCCTGCACCCCCGCGACCCCAAACACCTCGCCGGCGCGCACCTCGAACGAGACGCCGTTCACGGCCAGGTGATGGCGGTCGTCGCGCACGTGCAGGTCGCGCACGGCCATCACCGTCTCGCCCGGTTTAGCTGGCTCCTTCTCCACGCGCAAAATCACCTCGCGCCCGACCATCATGTTCGCCAGTTCCGCCTCGGTGGTCTCGGCGGGGGTGGTGACACCCACCAACTGCCCGTTGCGCAGCACGACAATCCGGTCCGCGATATCCATCACCTCGCGCAGCTTGTGCGTGATGAAGATGATCGACTTGCCCTGCGCCGTCAGCGCGCGCATGATCTTGAACAGGTCGTCGGCCTCCTGCGGGGTGAGCACGGCGGTCGGCTCGTCGAGGATGAGGATTTGCGCGCCGCGATAGAGCGCCTTGATGATCTCGGCGCGCTGCTGGTCGCCTACCGGCAGGTCTTCGACGACGGCGCGCGGGTCTACATGGAGGCCGTACTGCGCGGAGAGCTTCTCGATCTCGGCGATCACGCTTTCCTGGTCAAGAAACAGGCGGTTGCGCGTGCGCTCCACACCGAGCATAAGGTTCTCCGCGACAGTGAGAATGGGCACAAGCATGAAGTGCTGGTGCACCATGCCGATGCCGTTGCGGATCGCGTCGGCGGGTTCGTGAATCGCAACCGGCCTGCCGTCGATGTAGACCTGGCCCTGGTCCGGCGTGTACAGGCCGTAGATGATGTTCATCAGGGTGGACTTGCCGGCGCCGTTCTCGCCCAGCATCCCCAGCACCTCGCCGCGCCGGAGGTCCAGGCTGATGTGGTCGTTGGCGAGCACGCCGGGGAAGCGCTTGGTGATCCCTTCGACGCGCAGGACAGTTTCGTCCGTCATGCCGCACTTACCTTACATTCGCGTTGCATCGGTCTTCTCTGCAGAGGGATGGTGTTCAATCCATCGGCCACCAACTTGAGTGGCGGGTTAAAATCATATGGTCACTGCTTCTCGTAGACCTTGCCCTCCGCCGCGGGCGGGCGCACACTGCCGACCAGCCCTGCCACGACGATGATGGTCAGAATATAGGGCGGCAGACCGAGAAACTGGAAGGGGATGTTTATATTGGGTATTTCAGCGAAGTATGTCGGGATCATGAGGGCAATGCCCACCGCCGCCACGATGATCTGCACCCAGGGAATTTGTTCGCGGCTGCGCAGATACCGCGCAAACGCCCAAACGCTGGCGATCACGAAAAAGCCCCACCCCGCTACCAGCATCAGCGTCTGCAACTGGTTCACGTCGCCCAGTTGGAGCCGCACGCCCAGCGCCTCCGACGCGCCAAAGAGCAATGCGATGAACAGCGCGTTGATGGGCCGCCAGTTGCCGGAGATCATCACCGCCAGCCCGATGAAGCCGCGCCCGGTGGTGATGCCCGGCTCAAAGCTCCCCACCGACTCCAGCGAAAGGAACGCCCCCGCCAGCCCCGCCAGCATCCCGCCAATCATGGTATTCAGGTAACGCATCCGGTTCACGTGGATGCCCACCGTGTCGGCGGCGCGCGGGTGCTCGCCGATGGCGCGGGTGCGCAGACCCCAGGGCGTGTAGAAGAGCGCGACGTGCAGCAAGAAGACCAGAATCAGCATCGTATAGGTGATGGGCTGCTGCTGAAACAAAATCGGCCCGATGAGGGGGATGTCCGCCAGAATGGGGATGCGGATGGTCGGGAGCACGCCGATGCCGGAGATGTCCTGCGCGTCGATGATGGTGACCGAGCCGTAGGCAGTGACCCCGGCGGCAAGCAGGTTGATGACTGTGCCGCCGACGATCTGGTCGGTCTTGTAGCGGATGGAGAGCAGCGCCAGGAAGAGGCCCAGGAGCGCGCCGGTGAGCAGGCCGACCGCGACGCCAATCCACAGGCTGTTGCTATAGACCGCGCCCAGCAGACTCGTGAAGGCCGCCATCAGCATCATCCCCTCGATGCCGATGTTGATGATGCCGGAGCGCTCGCCGACCAGCCCGGAGAGCGCGCCGAGCGTGATCGGCGTGGCTTTGACGATGCTCAGCGCCAGCAGGCCGATGATGAACCGTTCGTTGATCATGTCAGCCCCTCTCGCCGCCCCAACTGGCGCTGATGGAGACCGCTGCCTCTTCCTCCGCCGGCTTGCGCAAGCGGTATAGTTCGCGGGTGAGCAGCGGCGCGGCGACGAACATCAGGATCAATCCCTGGATGATGACCACGATGTCGCGCGGGACCTGGGTGCGCAGTTGCATCGTCGCTGAGCCGGCGTCCAGCGTGCCGAAGAGCAGCGCGCTCAGCGTCACGCCGAAGGGGTGGTTGCCGCCGAGCATCGCCACCGCAATCGAGTCGAAGCCCAGACCCACGTTGAACCCGGTGGTGAAGAACCCCTTCAGGCCGAGTACCTGCACCGCGCCGCCCAGCCCGGCCAGCGCGCCGCTGAAGCACATGGTGAGCACGACGGTCCGCTTGACGCTGATGCCGGCGTACCGCGCCGCGGAGTGGCTGAGGCCGACCGTGCGAATCTCGAAGCCCAGCGGCGTGCGCCAGATGAGCCAGTAGATGAAGACCGCGACAATCACTGCCAGAATGACGCCGATGTGCAGGCGCGTGTCTTCGATCAACAGGGGCAGGCGCGCCGAATCGAGCACGCGATAGGTTTCGGGCAACGGGTTGCGCGGCGGGCGCAGCGGACCGCCGCGGCTGATCGTCCAGTTGATGAGGCGCAGCGCGATGTAGTTGGTCATGATGGTGGTGATGACCTCGTGCGCGCCGGTCTGCGCCTTGAGCACGCCGGGGACCGCCGCCCACAACGCCCCGCCGAGCGCGCCGCACATCAGCGCGAGCGTCACGTGCAGCAGGGGCGGCAGTGCGACCACGTAGCCGGCGATCACAGCGGCAATGGAGCCGACGAACAATTGCCCCTCGACGCCGATGTTGAACAGGCCGCCCCGGAAGCCAACCGCGATTGCCAGCCCCGCGAAGATGTAGGGCGTGGTCTTAATCAGGGTCTCGATGATGGACTTGGACTCGCCAAACGCGCCCTGCCACAGGCCAGCGTAGCCGGCAATCGGGTCGCTGCCGGAGAGGGCGATAATGACGCCGCCGATGACCAGTGATGTTAAGATAGACAGGACTGGGACGAGCAAGCGCCGCAGGAGGCGCGCCAGGGTGTCCTGGAACGCCGCGCGTAGGGTTGCTGTAGCCGTCGCCATAGGCCTCACCTGATCCTGATGCCGGGGTTAGCGAAGCAGAAACGCCTGCGGGTCAGGAGAAGCATAGCAGAAAAAAGGCGTGGAAACAAGGCACAGGGGGAGGGAATATCCCTCCCCCCAACAGGTTTTGACGCGAGAGGGTTACTGCTGGCTGGCGAGCCAGTCGATCACGGCCTGGCGCTCTTCATCGTTGAGTTGCGCGCCAGTCTCGATCATCTCATCAACGATCTCGGTCCAGTACGCCGCGTCCTGACCGTAGTATTCTTCAATGCGCGCCATGTCATGGCAGACGGTGCAGCGCTCGGCCACCAGCGCCTCACCGCCCATCGCTTCTTCCTCCGGCGGGAAGCAGTCCGCGCCGACTTCGGGGTCGTCGTAGGGGCAGGTCTTGACCTCGCCCGCGGCGATGGCGGCGGCGGTTTCCTCAAGCAGCGCCTTCACCTCGGCGGGAATCTTGTCCTCCCACTCATGATAGGGAGCCAGCGCGGCGGGGCCGAACACCTCGCCGCCGGTGAAGTTGCCTTCGGCAGCCGCGATGATCAGGTCATGCACGCCGTTCACCAGGTCCTTCGTGGCGCTCGACATGATGCACGCCTGCACTTCGGGCAGGGTGATGTACTGGTCGAAGTCCACGCCGATCACGGGGAGGCCCTTCTCGCAGGCGGCGATCAGCGCGCCGTTGCCGGTCTGGCCGCCCGCGCCGAAGAAGACATCTGCGCCCTCGTCCATCATAACCTGGGCGGTCTCCGCGCCCCACTCCTGGTCGATGAACGCCACGTCGGGGGTGCCGGGGTGATACGCGCCGAGCACCTTGATGTCGGGGTTCACAGAGGCCGCGCCTAGCTCATAGCCCAGGCGGAAGCGCACGACTGGCGGCACAATGTCGGTGCCGTACACGCCGGCGATCACGCCGGTCTCGCTCATCGAGGCGGCGAGCACGCCGGCCAGGTAGCCGGAAACGCTCTCGTCGAAGATCAGGCCGGCCACGTTGGGGATCGGGTCCGGCGCGAAGTCCGCGTCCAGCTGGCGCTGGTCGGTGCCGATGAAGAAGACATCGGGGTACGTGCGCCCGGCCTCGCGGGTGGCCTCGGTCATCAGGTAGCCGGAGGTCACGATGACCTGGTAGCCTTCGTTGATGAACAACTCAATGTTGGGGATGTAGTCGGCGGTGTCCTGGGTTTCAATGTAAGCGTAGCAGTCTTCGCCCAACCCCAGCGTCTCAGCGGCCATCTTGATCGCGTTCCAGGCCGACTCGTTGAAGCTCTGGTCGTTCAGGCGGCCTACGTCGGTCACGAAACCGATCTTGAGCGCGCACTCCTGAGCCATCGTGGGCGCGACGCCGACCAGGGAGGCCGTGAGCACAACGAGCAGAACAATGGCGACAGTTCGCCGTGTGCGGAACATTTCTTCCTCCTCCTAAACTTAAGAGTGTGAAAAGATGCGCGAGGTGAGTATACAAATAAACCGTCAGCGCGTCTAGTATTGAGGATCAGGGTTTCGTTTGGGCTTAACATTGGGGAAGCCGTGCGAGGGGTGTGGTGAACAGGTTGTGTATAAATTTTGTCGGAAAGGTCGATTTGAAGGCCGAAAATACTTGAACAATACCAGAACATCATGTATACTGTCTGACAGTTTCACGACCGGGCGACAACACACCGATAACCTGTCCGGCAACGCCGGGGAAGAAAGGCGCGAACTCTTAGAAATCTGTTAAATCGTGTTTAAGGGCCTTTGATTGCGATATACTCGACCTGCTTTACCTATTAACGATGTGAGGTGATTGAAAATGTCTCTCCAACCCGATTTACCTGCCAGGCAGGCGCTTTGGCGACCGAACGGCAGCGGTCATCACGACAGCAAAGCCGCCATCGACCTGGCGGCGGCGCACCCGCTTTACGTCTCGCCCGATTCCAAGCGCGCCATCGAGGACGCCGTGCGGCAAATCCTGATCCACGTCGGCGAAGACCCTGACCGCGACGGCTTGCAGCGCACACCGCACCGCGTCGCCAAGATGTACAGCGAGTTGTTGGAAGGTTACACGCAAGACCTGGAGACGATCATCAACGGCGCGATGTTCGACGTGGAATACGGCGACGGCGAGATGATCGTCGTTGCCGACATTGAGTACCATTCGCTGTGTGAGCACCACATGCTGCCGTTCGTCGGCAAGGCGCACGTGGCGTACATCCCCGACCAGAAGGTCGTGGGGCTGAGCAAAATCCCGCGCATCGTCGATATGTTCGCGCGCCGGCTGCAAGTGCAAGAGCGCATGACCGGCGAGATCGCCGACGCGCTTGAGGAAGCGCTCAACCCGCAGGGCGTGATGGTGCTCGTGGAGGGGCAGCATATGTGCGCGGCGCTGCGCGGCGTCGAGAAGCACGGCGTCAACATGGTCACCACCGCGACGCGCGGGGCATTCCGTCACAGCCGCGACCTGCGCGACGAGTTTTACCGGCTCATCGGGAAGTGAAGGGCCTGACCGTGAAGAGGAGAAGGAACCACGAATCACACCGATAACGCGAACATTTCTCGAATGGCTCGTGAGATCGGTGAGATTCGTGGTTCACAACGCAGGGGGGGGGAATTGCCAGCTCAGGACAAAATCATCATCAAAGACCTGCTGTTGCGCGGCATCATCGGCATCAGCGACTGGGAGCGCGAGAAAAAGCAGGACATCCTCATCAACCTGACTCTCTACACCGACATGCACGCCGTCGGCCAGTCTGACAACGCCGAGGACGCGCTGAACTACCGCACCGTCACGAAAGCCATCATCGACTACGTGGAGTCGTCTCATCACTACCTGGTCGAAGCGCTGGCAACCGAGATCGCGCGCATCTGCGTGGTCGAGCACAACGCTGACCGGGCAGTGGTGCGCGTCGAGAAGCCCGGCGCGCTCCGCTTCGCGCAGTCGGTGGGCGTCGAGATCGAGCGGACCCGCGCCGACTTCGAGCGCCGGACCGGTCAACCCCCGGTCCAGCCCATCCCTCTTCCTCCACAATGAAGCCGGCCCCGGTTTTCGTCACGCTCGGCTCGAACGTCGCGCCGGAGAGCAACCTGCCGCGCGCGGTGCGTCTGCTGGGAGAGCGACTGGCGCTGCGCGCCGTCTCGCGCGTGTACCGGACTGCCCCGCTCGACGCCAGCGGGCGCGTGATGATAAAGCAGGGTCACTTTTTGAACGCCGCCGCCCTGGTGGAGACCGACCTGCCGCCCGCCGCGCTCAAGCACGACGTATTGCGCCCCATCGAGGCGGAGATGGGCCGCGTCCGCAGCGCCGACAAGTACGCGCCGCGCTCGATTGATCTCGACATCGCGCTCTACGGCGACCTCGTGCTCGACGATCCCGAAAGTCGCCTCACCCTCCCCGACCCGGAGATCACCACGCGCGCGCACGTGGCGCTGCCGCTCGCCGACCTGGCCCCCGATTTCGTGCACCCGGTCACGGGTGAGACGCTCGCTGCCATCGGCGCGCGCTTCCGCGGCCAGCCCGGCGTCGCGCTGCATAAGATCAACCTGACTGGTGTCGGCGCGCGTCGAATTTGAGATCATCTCTTGTAAATCGCACGCGCGGGAAGGAGATGCAAGGAGACGCCAGGATGAACCAAACGACGTACAGTGAGGCGGAGATTCAAGCGAAGTTGGTTGAATACCCCGGCTGGACACTGGGCGAAGACGGCCAGTTACATGCGACGTTCATCTTCAAGAACTTCGCGCAGACGTTGCTCTTCGTCAACGCGGTCGGGCACCTTGCCGAGGCTGCCGATCACCACCCCGACCTGTTGATCTACGGGTACAAGAACCTCAAGATCAGCCTGTTGTCGCACGATGTGAAAGGCGTCACCGACCGCGACTTCCGGCTGATTGCGCAGATCGGCGCGCTCCCCAAAGGTCAACCCGTCTAGACTTAAGGAAGTTTAGAGGAAACATTAAAGTCACGTTGCCATAGAGGCATCCCATCGCCCGGCGCTTGGCAACCTCCTGGCGATGAGATACCCTTAAAACCGTGTACGCCTGCGATCCTTGCCCGCGTGGAGCGACCGGTTTTTGTCTGCGGCCACGTACCGAGTCGTCATGTAAAGCCGCATGTCACCCCCGGTGTTCGTGAATACCCTCCGCCGCCTCCGGCAACTGCCCGCCTCCCCAGTAGACAGAAACATCCGCCTGCTCTACCTGGAAATCTTCTGGGCCGGGATCCTGGGCGGCATGGTGTCCTTCAACGACGCCTTCGCGCTCCGCCTGGGCGCGTCGAACGCGCTCGTCGGCCTGCTCACCGCTGCGCCGCCGTTGATCGTCGCCGCGCTCTCCATCCCGGCGGCGCGGCTGCTGGAGCGCCACGCTGATCGGCGTCCGTACATGCTGTGGGGCCTGCTGCTCAGCCGTCTGGGCTACCTGGGAGTAGCGCTGTTGCCCCTCCTGGAGCCCTCTAATACCGCCACCTGGCTGGTGATCTGGCTGGTGGTTTTAAATGTACCGATGATCTTGTTCAACGCCGGCTGGATGCCGCTGTTGGCCGATATTCTGCCCGAAGGGCGGCGCGCGTTTGTCTTTTCGCGGCGGAACATTATCTATTTTGCAGTGATCGCCGTCGTGACGTATGCCGCCGGGCGCTGGCTCAACGCCACCGCGTTTCCCTCGAACTACCAGACGCTCTACGCCTTCGGCGCGGCGGCGGCGTTCCTCAGTTGCGCCGTCCTGGAGCGGCTCACCATCCCTCCGTCGGTCGTGCACAGCCGTGAGGCGTCACCCAGACACAAACGCATCCCGATCCCCACCGTCTCATGGCGCGCGGTGCGCCACGAGGTCCGCGAAGAGGTTCGCAGCCACCGCCCGTTCTGGAACCTGACTCTCGGCAGTTTCATCTTCACCTTCGGCATCTGGATGTCGAGTCCGTTGTTCATCCTGTACTTCGTGCGCGAACTCCACGCCGACGACGCCTGGATTGGGCTGTTCCGGGGCGTCCAGAACTTCGCAGTCGTGGGCGGCTTCCTCCTCGGCGAGCGGCTGATCCGCTGGAAGGGCTTCCGGCGGGTGCTGGTGTACATGGGGCCGCTGTCGCCGCTCTACCCGTTCGCGGTGGCGCTCTTCGCAGACCTGAACCTGAGCCTGATCGCGGTGGTGGTGATCGGCCTCATCAACCCCTGCCTCGACCTGAGCCGCGCGAACCTGCTCCTCAAGTTCCCCCCGCGCGAGCGCCGCGCCAGCTATGTAAGCTTCTGGACGACCATCATGAACGTCGGCGCGGTGATCGCGCCGCTCCTCTCGGTCGCTATCGCGGATCGCATCGGCCTGCGCGCGGGGCTGATCGTGGCGGCCTGCGTCCGCCTGGCGGGGGCGCTGCTCTTCTTCGTGTTCAAGATCGAGGAGCCGCCGGCGGAGGCCACCTGTTGACACCGGATCGCAGCAAGAAAACTACGAATAACCCGAATGCACGGCTTTGTAGTCGTGTTGATGGTGTGATTCGTGTTTACCCTTCGCCGGGGAAGCGGATCGTGTCGATGATGGATTGAATGAAGGGGAAGTCGGCTTCCGCGCCTTCGGGCGGGGCGACGCGCACATAGAACAGATAGTTGGTTTCTGCATGACGCAGGCCCACCAGCCAGCCGACTACGTCCGGTTCAGTTTGGCAGTTGGCGACCTGGTACGGGATGCCTTCCGCGTAGTGCAGACCGACGGTGTAGGTCTGCGACTGGGGCGGGCTGCCGACCAGGGTGAACTCGCACGTCGGGTCGAACACCACCTGCGCCAACTCAATCCCGTCGCGCCACGTCTCGTTATAGATGGTTTCGTAGTCCCACAACAACGTAATCACCGCCTCGTGAGCAGGCGTGGGGCCGCTGTAGAACGCCACCTTAACCGGCATCTTCGAGCCATCCGCGCGCACGAGGCTGAACTGGTTGTATTGTTCCTTCCACCCGTCGGGCAGGTCGATGCGGAACGGAGCCGGCGCGTCCTCGAGGCCGAGAAGGGTGGGCGTGGGGCTGGGCGCGCCGGGCGGCAGGGTGAGCGTCGCCGTGGCAGCCTGCGTTACGTCCGCGGCGGGGAGCGCGGCCGCGGTGGGGGTGCGGGTGGGCCGGGGCGTGCGGGTGAGCGTGGGCGTCGGGCTGAGCGGCGTCGGGGTGCCGGGCGTGCGGGTGTCGGTGGGCGTGGCGGTGAGGGTCGGCGTCGGCGAGGCGGAGGGACCGCACGCGGCGACCAGGAAGATCACGCTCACGAGAAGAAGCGTGACTCGCGCAGAGGCGCAGCGCACTGCGCCCCTACCCAATGCGATGCTCGTCGCCTCAGCGCCCAACTTGCTTACTCCCACTCAATCGTGGCCGGCGGCTTGCTGGATATATCATACACCACGCGGTTGACGCCGGGCACCTCGTTCACGATCCGGTTGCTCACCCGCGCCAGCAGGTCGGCGGGCAGGCGCGCCCAGTCGGCGGTCATGAAGTCGGTGGTGGTCACGGCGCGCAGCGCCACTACCTCGCCATAGGCGCGCCCGTCACCCATCACGCCTACACTGCGCACCGGCAGCAGCGCCGCGAATGCCTGCGCCGTCTCGTCGCGCAGCAAGTTCGCCGCGCGCAGTTCGTCGATAAAGATGGCGTCGGCCCGGCGCAGCCGCTCCAGCCGCTCCCAGGTAACTTCGCCCAGGCAGCGCACCGCCAGCCCCGGACCGGGGAAGGGATGCCGCCATAGTATCTCGTCCGGCAGGCCCAGCGCCGCGCCCACCTTGCGCACCTCGTCCTTGAACAGGTAACGCAGCGGCTCGACGAGCTTGAAGTCCATGTCTTCGGGCAGCCCGGCCACGTTGTGGTGGCTCTTGATGCGGTGCGCGCCGGGCCGGTCGCGCGCAGCGCTCTCGATCACGTCGGGGTAGATGGTGCCTTGCGCCAGAAAATCTACCCTGCCGAGCCGGCGCGCCTGCGCCTCGAACGCGCGGATGAACTGCTCGCCGATGATGCGTCGCTTCGCTTCGGGATCGGTGACGCCTTGTAGCCGGCTGAGGAACTCCTCCGCAGCGTTGACCGCCACGAGCTTCAGGCCGAGGCGGTGTTGAAACGTTTCGACCACCTGCTCCGGCTCGCCCAGGCGCATCATGCCGTGATCGATGAAGAGGCACGTCAATTGGTCCCCTACCGCGCGGTGCACCAGGACCGCCGTCACCGCCGAGTCGACGCCGCCGCTGAGGCCCAAGACCACGCGCCTGCCGCCCACCTGCGCGCGGATCGTTTCTGTCGATTCCTCGATGAAGGCAGCGGGGGTCCAGTTGGGCTGGCAGTCGCAGATGTCAAAGACGAAATTGCGCAGTATCTCGACGCCGCGCGGCGTGTGCACCACCTCCGGGTGAAACTGCACCCCATACAGGCCGCGCGCCAGGTCGCCGATGGCGGCGTAGGGGGAGTTGGCCGAACGCGCCAGAGGCGCAAAGCCAGGCGGCAGCTTTTCAACACGGTCGCCGTGCGACATCCACACGTCGATGTGGTCAGGCAGGCCGCGCCAGAGCGGTGAGTCCGCTACGCTGAGCACGACCTGGGCCGGCCCATACTCCCGCGCCCCCGCCGCCGCCACGCGCCCGCCGAGCATGTGCGCGAGCGCCTGCAAGCCGTAGCAGATGCCCAGGATCGGCAACCCCGCATCGAGGACGCCACGCGAAATCTGGGGCGCGCCGGGTTCGTAGACGCTGTTGGGGCCGCCGGAAAGGATGAACCCGCGCGGTTCGAGCGCGGCGATGGCCTCAAAAGGCGCATCCGCCGGGAAAAGCTCGGCGTACACGTTCTGCTCGCGCACGCGCCGCGCGATGAGCTGCGTATATTGGGAGCCGAAATCGATGATGGCGACGCCGCCGTGCTTAGCTTGATCGGGCATTCCCTTTGTGATCCAGGCTTTGCGCTGCAACCGCCTCGCCGATGTCGTCGGCGAAGTGGATGCCGTCGCCGTCCATGCTCACGATGACTGCCAACGACTCGATGCGGGTGCCCAGGTCGGCCAGGAACGCGCGCCCGCCCTCGAAAGTCTTTTCAACCACACAAGCGATGCCGACCAGTTCCGCGCCGGCGTGCTGCACCAGCCGCGCCAGAGCATGGATTGTTTTGCCGCTCGCCAGGAAGTCATCGATGATGAGCACGCGGTCGCCCGCGCGGATAAACTCCGGCGAGACCATCAGGTGAGTCTCGCCGCCTTTGGTATGGCTGGGCGCGCTTTCGATGTACACCGGTTCCTTCATCGTGATCGGCTTGTGCTTGCGCGCATACACAACCCGCACGCCCATCACGTAGCCGGCGGTGAGCGCCGGCGCGATGCCCGACACCTCGGCGGTGAGGATGAGCGTGATGTTCGCGTCGGCGAAGCGCCGCGCGATCTCGTGGCCCATCGCCATCATCAATTCGGGGTCGAGGCAGTGGTTGAGGAAGCTATCGATCTTGAGGATGCCGTTGCCCAGGTTCTGGCCCTCGGCCAGAATGCGTTGCTTTAGAACCTCCACGAGCCGCCTCCTACCGCCTGTAATACCGTCCGTGCGATTGTAACCCGCGTCTTGTATGAGCGTCAAGGCGTGTATGGACCCTTTTCGGCGAGGAGGCCATGAGCGCCCCCGCCGATGGTGAGCCGGGAGCTTAAAATTTGTCAAACGGTAGCTCTTGGTTTAGTCTTATTTTGTTTTTGGTTTGAGACCGGGTCCCTTCGGAGGGGGCAGAGTGACCAAAGCTTTCGATGAAGCCCAGGCGCTGCTGGCGTCCAAAGATGTGCTTACTGACGAGGAGATTGACGCCCTGGAAGCGCAATACGGCAAGCTCACCGACGAAGAGCGCATGTGGCTCAGCGGCGAGATTTACGCCCGCTTGAACTCAGGCCGCGCCAAAGTGACCATGGAGCAGTACGTCGAAGCGGCCAAGATTCTCGACACCGCCGACCCGGACAGCCCGGAGTATAAGAAGGCTGAGGCCATCGTCACCGCGTTCGAGACGAGCGCATAGGCGCGCTCGCGCCGCTATCCCTGCCCCTCCTGAGACACCTACCTTCACATGTCGGCCTTTGCCTGTCCGGCTGCTCCTGAAAAGAAATCTTGAGACATGCCCCGCCTGCCCCGCGACTTTTACGCGCACGATGCGCTGACGGTGGCCCGCGCGCTCCTGGGCCAGCGGTTGATTCATGTGGTGGAGGGGCAGCGCGTGGGCGGGCGCATTGTGGAGACTGAAGCCTATCGCGGCCTTGACGACATGGGCGCACATTGGAACCTGCGGCGCACGCTGGGGCGCTTCGCGGCGGCGTTCGGTCCCCCTGGCGTGAGCCTGGTCTACTTTACCTATGGAATGCACTGGCTCTTTAACATCTGCGTCGAGCCGGAGGGCGCGCCCGGCGCAGTGTTGGTGCGCGCGGTCGAGCCGCTGGAAGGGCTGGACGTGATCGCCGCCAACCGCCCCGGTCGCCAGCAGCGCGAGTGGACTTCCGGGCCGGCGCGGGCGGCGCGCGCGCTGGGCATCGGCCCCGACGATCACGGCATGGACCTGCTCGCGCCCGACGCGACCATCTTCGTAGAAGCAGACGCCCCTATCCCGGACGTACAGGTGCGCACGGGGCCGCGCGTCGGCCTTAACACAGCGCCGGAGCCGTGGAAGTCTGTCCCCTGGCGCTTCTCTGTGAGCGATAATCCCTATGTCTCGCGGCGAAACTGATCCCGCTCTGGTGCGTAATTGCTAGGGGAGGTTGGTCTATGGACGACGACCGGGCACTGGACATACAACCTGCTGAAAACGACGAACCGCCCGCCAAAGCTGTCCCAAGCGGGCCGGCCCCGCGCGCCGCGCTGCCTGCATACCCCCTAGAGTACAGTTCCTTTGACGCCGGGAGTTGCCTGAGCAACATGTTGAAACTCCTCGGCGTCGTCTTGCTCGTGGGAATGATCGCCGTGTGCCTGCTGGCGGTGCTGGCGCTGGCCGGGATCAACACCGGCGTCGGCGCGGTGACCGGCTGGCTCAACTCCGTCTTTAACGCACCCACGCCCGCCCCGGCCGTCTTGAACACCCAAACCGTGCTCACGCTCGTGCAGCGCGAAGCAGTGCTGGAAACGGTGCGTTACAACTTCGAGAAGGTCGTGCCGGTGGAGTTTGTGCAACACCTGGGCGGCGTGAGCGGCGAGAAGTTGCTCTTTATCGGCGTCGGCTACGTTGGGGCCGGGGTGGACTTCGCGCGGCTGGGCGAAGACGCGATCACGCTGGACGGCGACGCGGTGACGGTAGCGCTGCCGCCGGCGCAGTTGACCACGTGTGTGCTCGACCCGCAGAGGTCGTATGTCTACGAGCACGACGTGGGCTTCCTCAACTTCGTCTATGAAGCGTTCTACGACGAACCGGACCTGTTGGAAGTTGCCGAGCGCGAATCAATTGCAGCCTTCCGCGAGAGCGCGCTCGAAGGTGGCATCCTGGATCAGGCCTGGGCCGACGCCGAGATACACCTCCGCGCTATTCTCATGGCCGCTGGCGCGAAGTCGGTGACGATTCAGCGGGCCGAGGGCGTAACCCCGCAGCACGACCCCGCGTGCGTCCCGCCCCAACCCGAAACCCCGTAGACCGTTTGGATAAGGGGCTTAAGCCCCTTGTCCAGAGACGCTAGGTCTCCCCCGCTTTGGCCTGCTGCGCGCGGCAATACGTGATGTAATGCATCGCGTATTCGTCGCGCCCCATCAGCAGGTCGGCGGCGGCGACGATCCCGCACTCCTTAAGCGGGTTGACGATCGGCGCGTTGACTCCCGCCAGGATCACCATCGGCAGGAACGCGCTGTTGATGAGGTGGCGGTCAGGCAGGCCGAACGAGACGTTGCTCACGCCCAGGGTCATGTTCACCCCCAACTCCCGCCGCGCCAGGCGGATCGCTTCCAGCGTGACCGTCGCCGCCTTCGCGTCCGCGCCGACCGTCATCGCCAGGCAGTCGATCAGGATGTCCTCCGGCGGGATGCCCAGCGCCCCCGCGCGCGCGATGATCTTGCGCGCCACCGCCAGCCGGCCCTCGGCGGTGGGCGGGATGCCGTTGTCGTCCATGCATAGCCCGATGACCGCCGCCTTGTGCTCGGCGATGACAGGCAGCACGTTCGCCAGCGACTTTTCCTCGCCGTTCACCGAGTTGATGAGCGCCTTGCCGGTGTAGATTTTCAGCGCCGCCTCCAGCGCCTTCGGGTTAGGCGAGTCGAAGCACAGCGGCGTGTCGGTCGCTTCCATGATGACCCTGGCCGCCGCGGGGAGCAGCGCCACTTCGTCTGCGCCGGCTGCGCCCACGTTCACGTCGAGGATAGCCGCGCCCGCCTCGACCTGGGCGAGCGCTTCGGCCCGCACCACATCGAGGTTTCCCTCCAGCAGCGCCGCGGCGAATTTCTTGCGCCCGGTGGGGTTGATGCGCTCGCCGATGATGCGCGTGGGCTGGTCGGGCGCAATGACGACGGTCTTGGCGGCGCTAGAGACGATGGTTTCCATGACACTTCCTCCGGGTGGGGCGCGGGGATCGCTTCAGTCGCGGGGAGATGTTACGCGGGAAGCCAAAGCCTGTCAAGGCTCTGTGATGTTCATAATTAAATTAGTTTCAGTGTAATGAACTTATACTCGGTTAGAAATTAGTATGGGGGGGCGCTTTCGCGCACACAACGCTTCTTGTACAATGCACGCTGAGAATTCATTGCGGAGAGGGTGTGATGGCTGACGAGCGTGCATCCAAACGCTTTTTGCGCGAGGGCATCGCGTTCGCGCGCGCCAACAAAGACGACGACGCGCGCGTGAGACTGGTCCAGGCGGCGCGCCTGAACCCGCGCGACGCGGAAGTGTGGTTCTGGCTGGGCCTGGTCCTGGACGACCCGGATAAACAGCTTCAATGTATGCAAAGGGCGCTGGAACTGAACCCAGACCACGCGCGCGCCCGCGAGGCCGTCCAGACGTTGACGGCAGCCCAGGGGACCGCGGCGATTCCCCCGCCTCTTCCGGCGCCTTCTCCGCCCACGCCGACGACCTCCCCCTGGCATGACATGGACGACGCGACGGCTGAGTCTGACCCTTTCAGCGCGCCCGTCGAGGCGGCCAGCCAAGAGCTGACGCCGATGGATGACAGACCCGCTGTACAGGGTGGCCCGCGCGATGGCCGCTACCGCCGCGACGAGGGGATTGTCACCCCGCTGTTCGGCACGCCGGTGGAGGAGATCCAAGAGCTGGCGGCGGAGACAGCCTCCATCGAACCGCCCCCGGTCCGGGAGCGCCCGCGCCTGATCCGGGCGTGGCTTGCCGCGCTGGTTTTCGATGGGGAGCGCGCCTATGAAGCCTATCGTGGCCGCACCGACCCGATCATCGCGGCGCTGATGACCGCCTTTGCCGTTGCGCTGGCGCTGCTGGTCTCGACAGTGGTGCCGTTGCTCAGTCTGCTGGGGGAATTTGCAGCCGGCGACCTGCTCCGGTTTCTCGGCGAGTCTTTTGTGCGCGCGTTGCTCATGGCGGCGCAAGTGGTGCTGGCGCTGTTCATTGCCGCGTGGGTGGCGTCGTATATCGGGCGCAAGCGCTTCGGTAGCGAGGTCGGCGCGGTGGAACTCTTCAGCCTGAGCGGGTTGTTTTACGCGCCTGCGTCGCTGCTGTTCGTCGCGCTCACCCTCTTGACGACGGTCGCGGCCAACGCGCTGGGCGCGGCGGCAACCACCCCGGCGGCGTACACCCTGTTTGTGTTCTTCGTATACCTGGTCGGGGGGGTTGTGTACAGCAACGCCGTGATTCACCGCGTGCCCGCGTGGCCGGCGGCCATCATCTCGACGGCAGCGCTGCTGGCGGCGGGGTTGGTGTTGGTGTGGTTGCTGCCGCTCACCGCGCCCCTGCGCGCACCATGAGGTCGGCGCACGCTTCGCCTCATAAGCCTAGAATCTCAAATCGGCGCCGTTTCCCGAACGCCTGTCGGGAGGCCTGCACCATAACACTCGGCCGGAGAGCCTGAACACGCGGCTTGCTCGCCGAGCAAGCACGGGGTACGCTTGGCACGTGTCCTTTTCGGCGCTTTTGGGTTCTACTCTGTAGGCATCCCGACCGGAGCCATCTATAATCTTCGACCGGAACCTATCGCAGCACTAGCCAAACGGAGGCGGGATCATGGGCTTGATGGACGGCAAAGTGGTGTTGGTCTTCGGCGTGGCGAACAAGAACTCGATTGCGTGGGGCATCGCGCAGCGCTTGCACGCCGAGGGGGCCGAGCTGGCGTTCAGTTACGCCATCCCGCAGCTTGAGCGGCGCGTGCGCCCGCTCGCGGAGGAGGTCGGCTCGCAGTTCGTCGAGATGTGCGACGTGACCAAAGACGAGGACATCGACCAGGTGTTTGCGCGGTTCAAAGAGACCTATGGGCGACTGGACGGGCTGGTGCACTCGGTCGCGTTCGCCACGCGTGAGGACCTGGAAGGGCGGTTCCTCGACACGTCGCGCGAGGGGTTCCGCATCGCGCTTGACATCAGCGTGTACTCGCTGATTGTGCTGTCACGTCAGGCCGCGCCTCTGATGACCGACGGCGGCGCGATCACCACCATGACTTACTACGCCGCCGAGAAGGTGATGCCGCGCTACAACGTGATGGCGGTCGCTAAGGCGGCGCTGGAGTGCGCCACGCGCTACCTGGCCTACGAGCTTGGCCCGCAAAACATCCGCGTGAATGCGATCTCGGCAGGGCCGATTAAGACCCTGGCGGCGGCGGGCATCCCCGGCTTCCGCACGATGTATCGCTATTCGCGCGAGATTGCGCCCCTTCGACGTGATATGACCATCGAGGACATCGGCAACGCCGCGCTGTGGCTGATGAGCGACATGGGCAGCGCCGTGACTGGCGAGGTCGTCTATGTGGACGGCGGCTATCACGCGCTCGGACTCACCGTGCCGGAGAGCATCCTGCCGGAGCACATGCGCCAGGCCGAAGAGTAGGGCGAACCGCTGGTTCGCCCATGCGATGACAGAGGCTGGTCGTGTCGCAGCTCAGCCTGTTTAGCGAGCCAAACGAACCCTGGACCGTCTCAGCGCTGACGCGCCACATCCGCCAGACGCTTGAGATGGACTGGCGGCTTCAGGACCTATGGCTGGAAGGCGAGGTCTCGAACCTGCGCCCGGCGGGGAGCGGGCACCTGTACTTCACGCTGAAGGACGCCGAGGCGCAAATCCGGTGCGTGATGTGGAAAACCCAGGCGGCCCGGCTCGCGGCGCTGCCGGACGACGGCGACCGGGTGCTGGCGCACGGCAAGATCGGCGTGTATGAGCCGCGCGGGGAATATCAGCTCTATTGCGATATCCTCAAGCCCGCCGGCCTGGGCGACCTGTACCTCCAGTTTGAGGCGCTGAAGGCGCGGCTGGAGGCCGAGGGCCTGTTTGACGCGGCGCGCAAGCGACCGCTCCCGGCCTTCCCACGACAGATCGGCGTGGTCACTTCGCCGCAGGCGGCGGCGTTTCAGGACATTCAGAACGTGTTGCGCCGGCGCTGGCCGGTCGCCGGGGTGATCCTCAGCCCCACCCAGGTGCAGGGCGCGGACGCGCCGCCGCAGATCGTGGCCGCGCTGGAGGCGCTCAATGCTTATACGCAGGCCGACGTGATTATCGTGGCGCGCGGCGGCGGCTCGATGGAGGACCTGTGGCCGTTTAACGACGAGCGCGTGGCGCGGGCGGTCGCGGCGAGCCGCATCCCGGTGGTGAGCGGCGTGGGCCATGAGACCGATTTCACGCTGACCGACTTCGCCGCCGATGCGCGCGCCCCCACGCCCTCGGCGGCGGCGGAGTTAGTGACGCCGGATCGAGCAGAGTACCTGGATACGCTCGCAGCGCTGGCGGCGCGGCTCGACCGCGCGATGCGCTACGCGCTCGATCAGCGTCGCCGGGCGCTGGAGGCGCTGGCAAGCACGCTACGGTACGTCTCGCCGGAGGCGACGGTGCGCAACGCGCGGCAGCGCGTGGACGATCTGCTAGCGCGGGCGGCGCGGCAGGCGCGCGGCGATCTGGCGCTCCGACGCGCGCGGCTTGCCGGCGTGCGCGCGCGGCTGGAGGCGGTCAGTACGGTGGCGACGCTGGCGCGCGGCTACGCGGTGGCGACGCGCGACGGCCACGTGCTCACCGACGCCCGCGACGCGCCGCCGGGTACAGGGGTAAACGTGCGGCTGCACCGGGGCAGCCTGCGGGCGCGCGTGGAGGAGACACGAGGGGAGGATGGCGATGGGCGAACCGTGTGAGATGAATTTCGAGCAGGCGCTCAAGGAGCTTGAGGACGCAGTGGCGCGGCTGGAGGCCGGCGGGTTGACGCTCGACGAGTCGATGGAGCTGTTCGCCTGGGCGCGTGAGCTGGCGGCGCAGTGTGAGAAGCAACTGGAGGCGGCAGAGCTTCGCGTGCAGCAGTTGAACGAGTCGGGCGGCCTGGAGCCACTGTGAGCGCGGGTCAACGTGGCCGGGCGCGGGGTACCGCGGTGCCTGGCGGGCAACGATGACGCGCCTGCGCGACCTGGGCGTGACGCCGGGGCGGCTGCCGACCGGCGCGCTCAACGCCATCACCGACGTGGCCGGCGTGCGCGTCGGGCATGTGACGCTGATCGCCGGTGAAGGGCCGCTTGTGCCGGGGCAAGGCCCAATCCGCACTGGCGTGACCGCGATCCTCCCGCACGGCGGCAATCTCTTCCGCGAGAAGGTCCCCGCCGCCGCCCACACGATCAACGGCTACGGCAAAGCGGTCGGCTTCGAGCAGGTGCGCGAGCTTGGCGCGCTCGAAACGCCGGTCCTCCTCACCAACACGCTCAACGTCGGCCTGTGCGCCGACGCGCTCGTGACCTATATGCTCTGCGACAACCCCGACATTGGGATCACGACGAGCAGCGTCAACCCGGTCGTGGGCGAGTGCAACGACGGCTTCCTCAACGACCTCCAGGGCCGGCACGTGAAGCCGGCGCACGTGTGGGAGGCCATCGACCGCGCGGCGGGCGGCCCGGTCGCCGAGGGGAACGTCGGCGCGGGGACCGGGACCGTGTGCTTCGGCTTCAAGGGCGGGGTCGGCACGGCGTCGCGGC
>DAOTXU010000404.1:0-18460 GCA_034435135.1 Anaerolineae bacterium
CTAGGGGAAATGGCGCTCTAGTGATGATATGACTGCACTGAACGCGCTGCCTGACGGCTACGGGGAGGCGCGACGCTTCTCGTTAGAATCCGGATGGCTGATCTTCTGGCTTAACGTCGCGGCGCTCGTCCCGATGGTCCTGTTCGGCGCGGCGATGCTCGCGCTCGCCGCCTGGTACGTCGCCATCGGCGCGCCGCTCACGCTTACCTTTCTGGACCGGCGATTGCTGCCGCCCGAATACGATCTCCTGGCGCTGATCGCCCTCCTGTTGCTGGTGCTGCCGCTGCACGAACTGTGTCACGGGGTGGCCTACCGGCTGCTGGGCGCGGACAGAGTACGCTATGGGATCAAGCTCGCCAAGCTGGTGCTCTACGCCGCGCCGGCGGGCGAGACGTACTTCCCTCGCAACGCATTCAGCGTCGCCACGCTCGCGCCGCTCGCAGTCATCACGCTGCTGGGGGTGGCGCTGCTCCTGCTGACGCCGCTAAGCCTGCACCTGTTCCTGGCGCTGGCGGTCGCGGTCAACGCCGCCGGGGCAATCGGCGACCTGGGCGCGGTCGCGCTCGCGCTGCGCTACCCACCCGACGCGCTGGTCCGTGACTTTGGCGATGCCTTTGCGGTTTATTTGCGCATTGAGCGCAACCTGAAGTAGAAGTTGCTATTATAAGAAGGGTTATAGATCCTTCGCAGCGCTCTACCGCAAGGAGGTCGACCAATGCATAGCTTTAACCATCTCAAAGATACCCTCAGCCGCCAGGCGACGACTCAGATGATGCGCCTGCTCCTCGCCTGGTTGGGCCACTGGTCGGATCGGGACCTGGCGCGTTTGTTCCGGCTGGGCGAGCGACTGGCTCCGAATCCGAGGGATAAGCAACTGGTCGGCAACGTGCGGCGCTCGTGGGAGACCGACGACGCCTACGGCCAGCTCCTGCGCCGCTTCATCCACGAGGTGAACCCGCGCGCCCGCCGCTACCTGGTCACCAACCTGGTGCTCAATAACGCCTGGGGGCCAACCCGCGCCCGGCGCAGAGCCTTTGAGGAGAAGGCCGGATTCCGGCTGCCGTTCGTCTACCTCATCAGCCCCTCGATGCGCTGCAACCTGCGCTGCACCGGCTGTTACGCCGCGGAGTACACCGTCGAGGACGACCTACCCATCGAGGTCGTGGATCGGGTGCTGACGGAAGGCAAGGAGATGGGCATGTACTTCGTCACCGTGCTCGGTGGCGAGCCGTTCGTCCGCAAGGACATGTGGGACCTGTACGAAAAGCACCGCGACATCCAGTTCATGGTGTACACCAACGGCACCCCGCTGACCCAGCCGAACGTGGACCGGATCGCCGCGTTGGGCAACGTGATGGCGGTGGTTAGCCTGGAAGGGTGGGAAGAAGAGACGGATACGCGGCGCGGCAAGGGCGTGTTCGCGGCGATCATGGCTGCCTTCGACCGGATGCGCGCGGCCGGCATTCTGTTTGGGTTCTCGGCCATGATTACGCGCCACAACATAGGGACCATTTGCAGCGACGCCTTCAACCGGATGCTGGTGGAGAAGGGGTGCATGTTCGGCTGGCACTTTCTGTACATGCCAGTTGGCCACAGCCCGGACCTCAGCCTGATGCCGACGCCGGAGCAGCGCAACTACTTGCGCACGCATGGCGCGAACCGGATCCGCGAGGTGATGCCGCTATTGGTGATGGACTTCTGGAACGACGCCCCGCTGGTGGGGGGTTGCATCGCCGCCGGGCGCGAGTACTTCCACATCAACAACAAGGGTGACGTGGAGCCGTGTATTTTCGCGCACTTCGCCACCGACAACGTGCAAGAGAAAAGCCTGGGCGCGTGCCTGCAATCGGCGTTCTTCAAAGCCATCCGCGCCCGTCAGCCGTATAACGACAACCTGCTCATGCCGTGCATGTTAATCGACAATCCCTGCGTGTTCCGCGACATCTTCAATCAGTGTCACCCCTACCCGACTCACGCCGGCGCGGAGTCGCTGGTGGGTGGCCTCGCTCCTGGCCTGGACGCCTACGCCGGACACCTGGCGGAGATCATGGACGAGGTCTGGCAGGAAGATTGGGTGTCGAAGGGCCGCTTGTGGCCGTACACACCCAAGACAACGCCGACCGCCTCTACGCCGTCAGAGGCGAAGGACGCGCAGATGGCGCGCCTCGGCTCGTGATCTACGCTCGCCAGGTAGCCCACTGCTGGGGGCGGCTATCGCGGCCCTTCAGGGTCGATGGAGTTGGTGATCCGGAAGGCATTTCTCGCGCTGCCGTTTGACGACGAGAGGCGCGCACCTTACCAGTAAACGCACTCGACAACCGCATCCGGGCGGCTGTGTTCATGCCGCTACCCTGCCTAATGTGCTGAGGGAAGCCATGCAAAGAAACAAAAAGATCGTGGTCATTGGCGCCGGCAGCGCCGAGTTCGGCCTGGACTCGCTGGCGGGGATAATCCGCACGGAGGGGCTGCACGGCGCGGCACTGATGCTCGTCGATATTGACGCCGCCAAGCTCGACATCGTTGGCAGGCTGGCCCACCGCATGAACCGCGAATGGCGCGCGGACATGAAGATCACGACGGCTACCGAGCGCAAAGAAGTGTTGGACGACGCCGGCTATGTGATCCTTTCGGTCGCGGTCGATAGAGAAAACAGCTGGAAACGAGACTATGAGTTGGCGCTCAGGTACGGTGTCACCCACTATTCCGAAAACGGCGGGCCAGGCGCGTTCGCGCACACCTGCCGCAACCTGTCGCTGATTGTCCCCATCCTGCGGGACATTGAGGCACTCAGCCCGAACGCTCACCTGTTGACTTTCACCAACCCCCTGACGCGCATCAGCACAGCCATTCAGATGCTATCCAGCCTCCCGAACGTGGGGATTTGTCACGGCATCGGCATTGGTTACTGGGTTGTGGCGAACGCTTTCCGCGAAGAACTGGGCATCACCCTCGCGCCGGACCCGCGTTTCTTGTGGCGAGACGACCGGATCGCCGATCTTGGGACGTACCAGAAAATCGCCCAGGCGAAGTACACCATCAAGGCGGCGGGCCTCAACCACTTCACGTGGATGCTCTCCGTCCGCGACAAGGCGACGGGCGAGGACGTCTACCCGCTCCTGAAAGAGAAAATGGCGCGCCTGCCCAAAGAGGTCGAGCCGTTGACGCAAAAGCTGTTCCAGATTTACGGCCTCGTCCCGGTCCAGGGCGATACCCATATCTCCGAATACGTGCCCTTTACCAGCGACCTGCGCGAAGGGACCTGGGAGCGTTTCGACATCCAGCTTTACGACTTTGCATGGGCCAAGCAGCGCAGGGAAAGGACGCTCACAGAAATCCGCGCGATGGCGGAAGGCCGGGCGAGCATCGACCACTTGAAGCACGCAACAAGCGAGCGGGCGGAGTTCATGATCGACGCGATGGTGAACCACACCCGCGCCTACGAAGAGGCCGTGAACGTCCCGAACAAGGGCTACATCCCCAACCTGCCGGCGGACGCGATTGTCGAGGTTCCAGGGTTCATCGACGCGGAAGGGGTTTCGGGCGTGTACGTCGGCGCGCTGCCGGAGGCCATCGCCGCGATCTGCCGGACCCAGCTCACCATCGACCGGCTCAACGTGGAGGCGTTTATGACGGGCGATAGGAACCTGGTCCACCAAATGTTCTCCATCGACCCGATGATTCAAGACCCCGACGTTGCCATTGCGCTTGCCGATGCGTACATCGAAGCCAACCGGGACTATCTCCCGATGTTTCCGTAGATGCGGGCCAGTGTGGTGCCGGCGCGCAGGGAGGGGGCGGCGGCAAAACACCCCGCGAAGCGCAGGGTTACGGGGCGCACCCGCGAATCGATGAGGAGGCGACGGAAAACCGTGTCAAAGCCAAAAGTGTTTGTGACGCGAATCATCCCGGAGCAGGGGCTACTTCCTGTCAGGGAATTCTGCGACGCCGATGTCTGGCCCGACGAGCTGCCGCCGCCGCGCGAGGTCATCCTCGAACGGGTGAAGGGAGTCGACGGCATCCTTTCTCTGCTGACCGACACCATCGACGCGGAGGTGATGGACACTGCCGGGCCGTCGCTCAAGGTCATCAGCAATTGTGCGGTGGGCGTGGACAATATTGCCGTTGCCGAAGCGACGAAGCGTGGGATCCCGGTCGGCAACACGCCCGGCATCCTGACCGACACCACCGCCGATTTTGCCTTTGCGCTGTTGATGGCTGCCGCGCGGCGCGTGGTCGAAGGGGATAAGTTTGTCCGCGCGGGGAAGTGGAAGACGTGGGGACCGACGCTGCTGCTGGGTCAGGACGTTTATCGCGCTACGCTGGGCATCGTGGGGTTTGGCAGGATCGGCAAGGCGGTGGCGCGGCGGGCGCGGGGGTTCGACATGAAGGTCCTCTACTTTGACCCCCTGGCTACGAACGATCCCGAAGCCGAAATGCTACAGGCCCAAAAGGTGGACCTGGATACCCTGCTGCGCGAGTCGGATTTCGTGTCGCTGCACACACCGCTGACGCTGGAAACGCGCCATCTCATCAACGCCGACGCGCTGGCAAGGATGAAGCCGACGGCGATCCTGATTAACACGGCGCGCGGGCCGGTGGTGGATTCCGAGGCGCTGTACCATGCGCTGAAAGCCGGCGTGATCGCCTGCGCCGCGCTCGACGTGACCGAGCCGGAACCCCTCTCGCCTGACAGCCCGCTTCTCACACTGGACAACATTGTTGTTGTGCCGCACATCGCCAGCGCGAGCCGGGCGACGCGGGGCAAAATGACGCAGATGGCCGCCGAGAACCTGATCGCCGGTTTGAAGGGCGAGCGCTTGCCCTATTGTGTAAACCCTGACGTGTGAGACTTTGAATGTAACGGTAGCGGGGCGGCGCAGGGGATACCGATCACAGCGCCGCCTGGACGATGACGAGGTAGTGGACGAACACATCGCCGCCATAACCGTCGGCCTGGTTGCCGCCGAGCGCGGCCACCCCTGCCGGGAACTCTTTGCTGTAGAGCTGCAAGAGCCGCTCTTCCAGCCACTCGCCCTTGATGGCGATGTAGCCGTTCTCGTGGTCGAACGACCGCAGCCACCTGGGGAGCCGCTTCGCCGAGGCTTCGTAGGCGACGAACACGCGCGCCGCCTGCTTGAGATCAATGCGCAGGAACTTCGCGGAATCGACCTGGCGGTCCGCATCCGCCGTCTTGATGGCCGGCAGCCCGCTCAGCATCACCGGGCACTGCGTGACGGTGATATTGCTATCGGCGTAGCACTCCGCGCCGATGCGCATGGTGTAAGTACCATACACCCTGCCGCTCTCCGCGCGAACCTCGCCGATCACGGACCGGTCGTACCGGATCGCGCAGCGCGGCGCGGGGCGCTCCTCTTCCAGATGCGCAGCAACTGCCAGCCCGCCCACGACGGACACCAGCGGCTCCACCTGCCGCACCTTCTCCGCCCCGAAAAGATCGGCGAGCAACCGCACATACACCGGCACGAGCGACGACCCCCCGGTCCGCAGCACGACATCCACGTCCGCAGGCGCTAACCTGGCCTGCGCGAGGACGGTGCGGATACCGGCTTCGACCTGCGCGATCTCGGCAGCGATCATCTCTTCAAATTGCAGGCGCGTCAGCACCTCGCGGATTCGGATCGGGCCGTGCCTGAATTCCAGCCTGGTGATAATCGAGTCCGATAGCTCGATCTTGGCCCGCTCGATCTCCCTGAACAGCTTGTATCCAACGTTCTCACTCACCAGCGTCTCTAACGCCTCGACGGCTGCCGGGTTGCTGGCGGCGTGCTTCAGCTCGCGGATGGTGTTCATGTGCTGCGGGCGTGAGACCTCCGGCATCGTCTGCCAGCTCAGCAGCAGGTCGAGAACGTCGTGTGGGAACGGGTAGCCGTCGAGTGTCGAGCCTTCGCCGAAGTACTTCAGCAGCGATTGCATGATGCGCCGGTCCAGGTCGTCGCCGCCCACCAGCACGCCCTGCGCAGCGAGGATTTCGGGTCTCTGGTCGCCGCCCACCCTGGCGACCGTCAGGTCCAGCGTGCCGCCGCCGAAGTCGAAAATGAGCGCGGTGTGCCGGTCGGGGCTGGAAATGTGGTGGAGATAGCACACGCCCACCGGCTCCAATTCAAAACTGACGCGCTCGAAGCCGGCCCAGCGCGCCGCCTTGTAGAGGATCTCCTCGGCCCGCTGGTTGATCGCCGGGTCGTCGGAGAACTTCACTGGCCTGCCGATGATCGCGTCGGTGCACGGCTCGCCGAGTTGCCGTTCCGCGCCGGCCTTCAGCGCACTGAGGATCACCGCGATCAGTTCGTCGAGGGTGTAAAACCGGTCGAAGATGTAGGTCCCGTCGTATTTGGGATCGCGCAGCGCGCTCTTGATCGACTGGAGTAACCGCCCGTTGGCGGCGGTGTCGATGCTGACGAAAATGCTCTCAGGGTAGACAATCGGGCTGCTGCCGGTGCCGGCCACCATGATCTCGATCTCGCCGATGTAGCGCCGCTCCCACTTCACGCGCCGGCCCGACTCGCGGTGCAGGTATTCCTGCGCCGCCTCGTAGCCGACGACTGCTTCTTGCGCGCGGTTGATGTAGATCAGCGATTGCAGGATGTGATCGGTCCGGGGATCGATCTCGATGGAAACCAGCCTGTCCCCGTCGTACAACGCAACGGCTGAGTTGCTCGTCCCAAAGTCGATGCCCAGTCGCATGGTTCTCCCCTCCCTTCTTTTCTTTGACTGGGCCGAAAAGGGTTATATTATCACACTTTTCTCGATAGGGGGCCACTTTTTCTTTCACGAAGAAAGCGCGCCGGGAACAGGGAAACAAAATGGACCCGCCGCGATTGGCAACGGGTCCAGTCGTGTTTCATTCGACCCCACCGGGCCGTCAGCACTCGCTATAGCCGCAGGCATAGCACTTGCGGCACCCCTCCTCATTGACCACCGCCGCCTGGCCGCACTCCGGGCACAGATCGCCGATGGGCATCGCCAACTGCTGGCCGTCGGCGGTTGACGCCTCTTCGCCCGCGTCATCCCGCTCGTCCAGATATTGGGCCAAAATCTGCGCCACGGCATCCGGCAACGAGCGCACCCGGTTCGGGCCGAGGCCCATCGAGCGTTCGCCGCCGATGCCCCTGAGCTGGCGCGTGACTTCGCGCAGCCGCTTGGGCGGCGTCACCGGCGAACTGAGTCGCAGGATGAATGAGATCAGCCGACCAATCGCCTCCGCGACGGCAGCCGTCTCGCTGCCCCCTTTGGAGGTCTGGATAAAGATCTCAAAAGGTAGGCCCCCGCCGTTCTCGTTGATGGTGATGAACGCCTCGCCCACCGGCGTGCTGATCTTGTAGGTCCAGCCGGGCAGGCGGCGTGGGCGCGGCTTTTTCTCCTCTTTGAACAGGGTCAACTGCTCCGGCCCCTGCTGTTTGGCTCTGGCGGTCTCGTGCGTCTCCAGCACGACCTTCTCGCGGCTTCCGGTCACGTAGACGGTCAGCCCCTTGCAGCCGAGCTTCCAGGCGAGGAAGTAAGCCTTCGCCACGTCGTCTTCGGTGGCGTCGGCGGGGAAGTTGATCGTCTTCGACATGCTGTTATCGACGAAGGCCTGCATCGCGGCCTGCATCCACACGTGTTCCTCCGGGGTAATGTCGCCGGCGACGACAAACACGTCGCGGAGGTCGGTCGGCACCTCCTCCACATCCTGGCATGAGCCGGTCAGGTTCACCTGCTCAACGATGCGCTGGCGCGCGGCCTCGTCCAACCCTGCCTCGATCAAAGCGCGCTCGAACAACGGGCTGGTGTACTGGAGCTTCAAGTCTTTACCCTTGTCGTTCACGTGGCGGATGTACGCCAGCGCGAACACCGGCTCGCAGCCATAGCCCTCGCAGCCGGCCACAGTGGCGATGGTGCCGGTCGGCGCGACGGTGGTCTGCGCGCCGTTGCGGATGCCGTGCTGCCTGATGCCCTCGACGATCGCGTTCCAGTCCAGCGGCGGGCGGCCCCAATCGTAGGTGTAAGGGTTGAGCGGCGTGGGCGGCGTCCACTTCAGGTCGTCAGGGTCGTAGATGCTGCCCTTGATCACCAGGAACGGCCCGCGCTGGCGCGCGAGTTCGATGCTGGCGCGCATGGCGTGGAAGCGCACGAACTCCATGATCTGCGCGGCCAACTCCTGCCCGGCGGGGCTGCCGTAGCGCACCCGCAGGGCGTACATCACGTCGCCCAGGCCCATGATGCCCAGGCCGATGCGCCGTACCTGGTGCGCCGCTTCTTTCAACTGGGGCACCGCCGGCACGTAGGCGTTGGCGGTCACCACGTCGTCCAGGAAGCGGGTGGAGACTTCGACGCTCTCGCGTAGTTTTTCCCAATCCAGCCGCCCGTCCTCAGTGACGTGTTTGACCAGGTTGATCGACCCCAGGCAGCAGTTCTCGTAAGGCCCAAGCGCCTGTTCGCCGCACGGATTGGTCGCTTCGAGTTCGTAGAGATGGGGGACCGGATTGCTTCGATTGATCGTGTCAAGGAAGAGGACGCCCGGCTCGCCGTTGTGGTGCGCCTGCCGCACGATCAGGTCGAAGACTTCGCGCGCGCACACGGTCTCCCACACCGCGCCGTCGTGCGGGTTGACCAGATCGAACATCGCGTCGTTCTCGACCGCGCGCATGAAGGCGTCGGTGATGCCGACCGAGATGTTGAAGTTGGTGATGGCATTCTCGTCAGTCTTGCACGTGATAAACTCGCGCACGTCGGGGTGATCGACGCGCAGCACGGCCATGTTCGCCCCGCGCCGCACGCCGCCTTGCGCGATCTCGCCGAAGGCCTTGTCGTACACGCGCAGGAAGCCGACCGGCCCGGTGGCGTCGCCATTGCTGGAGCGGACCAGCGCCCCTTTCGGGCGCAGGCGCGAGAAGGCGAACCCGTTGCCGCCGCCGGTCTGCTGGATCAGCGCCGCGTCGCGCAACGTCTGGAAGATGCCCGCGCCAGTGCGCCCCATGTCGTCGTCGATGGGGAGCACGAAGCACGCCGCAAGTTGGCCCAACGGCGTCCCTGCGCCGGTGAAGGTAGGCGAGTTCGGAAAGAAGCGCAACGAAGTTAGCAGGTCCCAAAAGAGCAGGCTGGCCTCCTTCACGTCGTCAGCGTCGCCGCCAACCTCGACCTCCGCTTCGGCGACGGCGCTGGCGACGCGCCAATACATCTCGTGCACCGTCTCCGCCGGCTTGCCGTCCGGCCCCCGGCGCAGATAGCGGCGCTCCAACACCGCCATGGCGTTTTCGGTGATTGGAATCTCCCTGTTATCGGGAGGCACACGCCCGTTCGTCGCATCACGTGCCTTAAGCTTAGCAACCATTAAAAAACCTCCTCATTTAGCCTCGAAGTACGCGGTGATTTGTGGGGGTCGGTCGGAAGGCATCAGCCCTCGGCGAGAAGCCGGTCGATCTCGTCGCGGACTGACTTTAAGTCTTTTAAACCCAGGAAGACAATGGCGTAGCGGATATAGGCGACAGGGTCCAGCTCTTTCAGCTCTTCGATGACATATTCGCCTACCACCCGGCTGGGGACTTCGGGCCTGCCCAACTGTTGCAGGTAGCTCTCCACCCGGTCGGCCAGCCGCTCGATGTCGGCGGCGGCCACCGGGCGCTTGGCGCACGCCACGCGCACGCCACGAATGAGCTTGTCGCGGTCGAACTCTTCGCGGTCGCCGCCCTGCTTGACGAGCATCGGCGTCGAAAGGATGGGGCGCTCGTAGGTGGTGAAGCGGCGCTCACAGTTCGGGCACTGTCGCCGCCGCCGGATGCCGCCGCGCATATCGGGGGTCGTGTCGAGCACCCGGTGGCGCGCCTCGCCGAGAGCGATATATCCGCAGAATGGGCATTTCATGGCTGTCCCTCATGTATCAAACGGATGTCGCCCGCTCCCGCGCCGGGGAGGCAGCCCACTCGGAACCACCAGAGGGCACCACCAGGCCGGGCACATAGGAAAAAAGTACCAGATATACGGTCTTCAATGCGCTCTGTGCCAAGATGTGGCGGTTTTGGAGTGGGACATCATCGTATCATGGGTTTTCGGTTCGCGCAAGTCCCAAAACCCTACTTTTCCCCACCGTTTGCGTTAAGGCGGCGTTTGGTTATGCGTTGGTTATACCTGGTGGAGCAGATATGCCCTACACACAGCTGAATTCCCCATTGGAACTGTGATTCGTCTGACGCGAAGGGCTATCACCAATGTATGCTGATGTCTATCTGAGCAACGCGGTAAGAGCAACAAGGATTTCCAATCCCACAAAGGATGCGAGAAGGACACCGAGAAATAGGAAGAAGCGCTCAGTCAACTTCTCGTTTTCCTGTCGATACGCGCTCAGGTTGGCCTCAATCTGGGTGAGTCTTTCCTGAAGCCGGTTGTCAATGTCACTCATTTTTTGCTCAATAGCTCTAGGGCCGCTATTAATGGTTACACCTTTAGGCACAATTCTGTCCAATGATTTTGCTCCCTGGTGTCTGTCATCTTCCGAAGAACCATAAGGTCTGGAATCCGGTGTGGTTGGCGTTGTGTAATGAAACTCTACCGTAAAGACATGAGAATGCCTTTCTATCTTTACAGGCTCCTGCGAGACGTTGTATAGAAACCCAAATATCTTGCCATGATATCCCGGGTCGATTTGTCCCTCGCTCAGAAGTAAAAGCCCCTTCCATGTCAAACCACGACGTAAATAGTCATGGCCTACAACATTGTTGGGGAGCTTAAAAGTCTCTAATGACGAGACTAAAACCATGTCATTGGGCGGAATCTCGATCCACATATCATCTGAGGTTATGTGATGTACCTTCCCATACTGGTAGTACGCGTCATCGACGCGGGCATCATAGCCGACGGGTTTAATCTGCCTTATGTCCGCATCTTCAACAAGCCACCCCTTGTCAATCAGCCCTTTGATTTCATCGTTCAGCAACGCCCCAGATTTGATCTGGGAAGCTGAGGAGACAGTTTCCATGACTTATTCTCCTTAGCAATGAACGATTTGCAGTTAAATACATGATAACTGAAAATGTTATTCTCTGGAACACCAATTTTGGGGGGTGAGGAACATACACGATCATGACACCGGTAACACAGTTGGCAGCCAGTCGCCTGGGCATGGTGTGTTACAATCGTGCCAGCCTCGAATCGCAGCCATGGGGAGTGATTAACGCATGAGCATTCACCCGGAATGGCAAAGTCACCTGCAATGCATGGATTGCGGCCAGACCTACCCGATTGATCGGGTCATCTACACCTGCGAGGTGTGCGGCGGCCTGCTCGACGTGGCGCACGACCTGGAAGCGATGGGCGGCCACGTGAGCCGCGCGACGTTCGACGCCCGCCTGGGGGCGCTGGACGCTCCTTACCGCAGCGGCGTGTGGCGCTTCAAAGAGCTGGTCTATCCCGATCTGCCCGACATCCAGATTGTCTCACGACCCGAAGGGAACACCAACCTGTACCACGTCCCCCGGCTGGCGCAGTGGGCCGGCCTGGAACGGCTATATCTTAAGCATGAGGGCGAGAACCCCACCGGCTCCTTTAAAGATCGCGGCATGACCGGCGGGGTCTCGCAGGCGCGGCGGCTGGGCATGGCGCGCGTGGCGTGCGCCTCGACCGGCAACACCTCGGCGGCGCTGGCTTCGTATGCGGCGCTGGCCGGGATGGGCGCGCTGGTCTTCTTTCAGAAGGGGCAGGTCGCGCTCGGCAAGCTGGCGCAGTCCATCGCCTATGGCGCGACCTGCGTGCAGATCGAGGGCGATTTCGACGCCGCCATGCGCCTGGTGCGCGAGGTCTGCGCCGCGTTCGGGGTGTACCTGCTTAACTCCCTCAACCCCTTCCGCCTGGAGGGGCAGAAGAGCATCGCCTTTGAGATTCTGCAACAACTGCGCTGGCAGGCTCCCGACTGGATTGTCTGCCCCGGCGGCAACCTGGGCAACAGCTCCGCGTTCGGCAAGGCGCTGATGGAACTGCACCGCCTCGGCCTGATCGACCGCATACCGCGCCTGGCGATCATCCAGGCCGAGGGCGCGAACCCGCTCTACCTGGGCTACCGGAGCGGCTTCGCCGAGCGGCGGGCGGTCAAGGCGCAGACGCTCGCTACGGCGATCAAAATCGGCGCGCCGGTGAACTACGCCAAAGCGCAGCGCGCGCTGAAGTGGACGGACGGCGTGGCCGAGCAGGTGAGCGACCAGGAGATCATGGACGCGAAAGCGCAGATCGACGCGGCGGGGGTCGGCTGCGAGCCGGCCTCGGCGTGTGCGCTGGCGGGGGCGCGCAAACTCGTGCGCATGGGCGTCATCGACCCCGGCGCGACGGTGGTCGGCGTGCTGACCGGGCACCTGCTCAAAGACCCGACGGTGATCCTCGATTACCACACCGACCAGCTCCCCGGCGTCAAGGGGACCTACGCCAACCGGCTGCTCACCGCCGCGCCGGACCTGGAGTCGATCAAGCGCGCGCTGGACGAGGCGAGCGCGCGCTAAACCGCGAAGAGCGCCGCCGTCCGATGCCCTAATTTCTGGGAGACAGGCTGTCAGCCTTTGGGCCTATAATGGATTCGGATTGGGGATATGGTGCAAGGAGATCGATTATGAAACCGACAGTCATCTACCCTGACAGGAGGCTTCAGACCAAGCTGTTCGTCAGCGCGGCGCTGTTCATAGCGCTGGTGTTCGCGTGGTGGACCATCCCGCTTGCCTTCGGCCTGGGTTACGGCATCGGCAATCAGAGCGCGGCGCTCGGCCTGATCGTGACCGTGCTATTGAACGGTGGGGTTGCGGTCCTGGTGTTCGCGCTCATCCCTGTATACTATCGTAGCATCCGCTACGAGATTCACGAGGATGAGGTGGTTGTTCACATCGGTGTCCTCACCAGGTCGATCAAGCACGTGCCCTTCCGCACGGTGACCAACCTGCTGGTGACGCGCGGCCCCTTTGACCGGTTGTTCGGTCTCGGCTCGTTAGCGATTCAGACGGCGGGCATGAGCGGGCAAACCGGCGCAGAGGAAAATCTGGTCGGCCTGACGGACGTGCAGGGCGTGTACGAACAGGTTGCCGGCGAACTCCGGCGCTTCCGGGGCGCGTTGCCCCCGGCCCAGGCCGGCGCGGAGCCGACGCCGTCCCAGCCGTCAGCTCTGGTCGATGAGCAACGCCTGCTGGCCGCCATCCTGGACGAATTGCGCGCGGTCCGCGCGCGGCTTGAGCAATCCTAATCAACCCAACACACTGCGCGCCCGCTGCGCGCCCCATAGACACACTTGCCACAAATCCGCGACCGGTACGTTCGTGTGCGGCAGGGTGTGCAGATAGGCCGGTGGCCCGTACTCCGGCGTGAAGGTCAAGTATGCCGCGCCGGCCTGCTCGTGGCGCGCCTTGATCGCCGCCCATTGCTGCTCATGCCACGCCAGATGGCGTGCGTACTCCGGCGCGGAGGGGTCCGGCGCTTGCGGGCCTTCTTCGTAGCCCACGCGCCCGTGGATGTGGATGGCGTGCGCGTTCGTCAGCGCGAGCGCGTCGGCCTGGTCGTCGGGGAGGCGCTCGCACACGTTGACCCAATGGCTGTAGTCCGCGACGACCTGGAGCGCGTCGAACTGGCGCAGGTAATACGCCGTGTCCCAGGGCGTGAAGAACAGGCGGCCCCGGTGCGTCTCGTGCCCGACCGGGATGCCGATCTTCTCCGCGACGCGCAGCGCCTCCTCAAGGAAAGCGCTGCCTTCGTCGCGGGTCATGCTGTCGCGCCCGCTGTGGAGGTCGATCTTCAGCGGCGCATACTCGGCCAGCCGCGCCAGCGTCGGCGCCAGGTCGGCTTTGTCCGCCACGAACGCGCCGGCGATGTATTTGAGGTTGTGGCGCGCCAGCAGCGCGGTGAACTCGGCGCGCGGCATGGCCGCCGGGTCGGGCGGCGCGCCCTCCACGCCGTCGTAGCCGGCGGCGGCGATGCGCTCGATCTGTTCGGGCAGGGGGCCGGCCATGCCCCACAATGCGCGGAAAACGAGCAGTTTCATGGTTGTCTCTCGTGAATGGATGCGGTTTCTTGGATCGCCGATCTTAGAGCAGCGCCTTCGCGGCCTCAATCACTTGGTCATAGTTCGGCTCTTTGCCGACCTCAGGCAACACCTCGATGTGGCGGATGATGCCCTGCTTGTCCACCACAAACACCGCGCGCGCCAGCATCCGCATATCGCGCATCAGCACGCCGTAAGCTTCTCCAAAGGCTGCCGTTTTGTGATCTGAACCCATCTTCACGTACTTGATGCCGTTCTCCTGAATCCACCGCCGCATGGTATAGGGCACGTCCATGCTGACGGTCAAGACAGCCAGGCCGTCGCCGAGTTGGGCGGCCTCGTCTTCAAAGCGATGCGTTTCGGTGGTGCATACCGACGTGTCGAGCGAGAGAATCGCCGAGATGATGACGACTTTGCCGCGATACGACGAGAGCTTGACTGGCGACAGGTCAGGACCGACCAGTACGAAATCCGGCGCCGGGTCGCCAACTTTCAACGCGCGCCCGGCGAGGGGTTGGGGCTTGCCGCCCAGGATCACAGCTCGTTCTGCCATTTTCGCTAACCTCGTAGTGGAGTGATCTCATAAAGATTGTACACATTATCTGTGCGAGCAACTATAGGGCTGACGCCGGCGCTACCGTTCAAATTCCTCCGGCGGACGCCCTTCGCGGTCCCAACCCATCGCCGCGTAGAACTCGCGCAGCATGGCCTGAAGCGCCACCGTTTGCCCTTGGGTCGGCCCGGAGGGGACCGGCTCCTCGGTGAACTTGTCGGGCAGGTCGTCGTCGGCGCGGGTCATCCCGCACGCCAGGTTGAAGCGCCGCTCCGCGTTGAGGATACGGTGCCCAATCTCAAACAACTCCTCGGCGGTCAGGTCCCAACCGGTGAGCGCCGCCGCGAGCCGCGCCTCTTTCTCCAGGCTGAAGTCGCCCCGCACCGAGAGCACCGGCACCTTGCAAATACCCAGCGAGTCGAGCACGGCGGACACCGTCGCCGCGTACCGGACCAGCGCGCCCTTGCCTTCGGGCGAAAGCGGATCGACCGCCTTCTCGTCGCCGAAGGCCTCCCGGCCCTGCTCCGGCGTCCAGAAGAACTCCTGCGCGGGGTAGACGCTGGTATAATCCGCGCCTCGGGTTGAGACGGCGAAGCCGAGCGCGGTGCCCTGCGCGCTGCGCGGATCGTAGCCGGGCAGTTCCAGGCCCTTGCTGTGATAGGCGTAGTGCTCCGCGCCGCGCCCGATCCGCCGCGCCGCTTCGCGCACGCCGTCGGCCAGCAGATCGCCCAGCCCTTCGCGGCGCACGATCCGCTGCATCAGGACGCCCATCGCCTCGGCGTCGCCCCACGCCAGCGCAAGGCCGCCGGTGTCGTCGCGCGTCAGAATGCCGCGCTGGTACAGGTCGGTGGCGAAGGCCAGCGCGCCGCCGGTCGAGATCACGTCGAGGCCCAACGTGTTTGCCAGCGCGAACAGGTACAGCACGGCTTCGGGGTCATCGACGCCGATCTTCGGGCCTAACGCCATCAACGGCTCGATGTCGGGCCGCTCGCCGATGAATGTCTCGAAGCGCCCGTGCTCTACCCGCACTTCGGCCTTGCAGTGGACCGGGCAGCGGTGGCAGCTCTTGGCCTTCGTGACGTAACGGACCAGTTCCTTGCCGTCGATCTTCTCCGCGCCCTCGAACTGGGTTTGGCGAAAGTTGCGCGTGCCCAGCAAGCCCCTCGCGTTGGACTCGACCAGGTAAGCCGAGTTGCTGTAGGTGGCGTAGATCTCAAAGCGCTCGGCGTCGCGGATGCTGCGCGCGTACTCCTGCACCAGGTCCCTGACCTGCGGGCTGAGAGGGCGACGATCAGGGCAGCTGGCAATAGTGATTGCCTTCAGGCGCTTGGAACCCATTACCGTCCCCAGGCCGGTGCGACCGGCGGCGTGCGCGTCGCCGGCGAGGATCGACGCATAGCGCACCAGGTTCTCCCCGCCCGCGCCGATGGACAAACTCCGGACATCGGGATCGCCGGTGAGCGCTCTGAGCGCCTCCGCCGTCGCGCGCGTATCCAGCCCCCACAGGTCGGAGGCGTCGCGGATTTCTACGCCGCCGGCGTCGATCCACAGATATACCGGCGCATCTGCCCGGCCCGTAATCCGCACGACGTGGTATCCGGCGGATCGCAACGCGGCGCCAAAGCGCCCGCCCACGTTAGAACTGCCCAGCAATCCGGTCTGCGGCGAGCGCGCGCCCAGTTGCAGGCGCGACGAAGCGGGCGCTTCCGTGCCCGTGAGCAGGCCGCAACTCAGGAGGAGGACGTTTTCCGGGCTTAGCGGGTCGGCGTCCGACCTGGTGCGGTCCTGTAACTGCCAGGCGTTCAGGCCGCGCCCGCCCAGGTAGCGGCGGGCTGCGCGCTCCTCTAAAGGCTCTGTTTGAACCCTGCGCGCTGTGAGGTCCACCGTCAGGACCTCGCCAAGGATACCCATGTCTCTTGATGACTCCTGTCAACGATGCAAGCCGCAGTGTGAGAGAAATCGGGCACTGTTTATCGTCATGGTCAGAATAACTCTAAAAAGACACAAAACACAAGTACCGGTTATCATCTCCTGGCGTGACACACGGCTGAAACTGTAGGGGCACAGCCCTGCATCAAGGCGTATGTGCCCCTACGGTTTCCGCAAACGTCGTAAACCTGCTAACCCTTGCGCGCTGCCGCGCGTTCGATGATGGTGTCGAGCGCGGCCACCATATCCGCAGGCAATGGCTCCGGCTGGTGCTCGGCGAGGATTCTCTGCGCCTGCGCGACCGCCCGCTCGCGCAGCGTCGAGCCGCCGGCGGCCTTCCAGTTGTCGAGGTGCTGGCGATCCAGCAGTTGCGGGTAGAAGTCCTCGCGGTAGTGGGCGCTGGTGTGCCCCATGCCGAGGAATTGCCCATCCGGGCCAACCTCGTCGATCAGGTCCAGCGCCAGCGTTTCGTCGCTGACTTCAACCCCCTGCATGAAACGCTTAATCCAGCCGATCAACTCGTTGCAGATCACGGTCTGCTCGAACGAGGCGACCATGCCCGACGCGAGGTAACCGACATCGTGAATCAGGTTCGCGCCGCTGAGCGTCTCGGTCAGCAGCGAGAGGGCGGCTTCGGCGGCGGCCTGCTCGTCGGGCAGCTTGGCGTCGCTGGCCCCGCCCAGGCCGAACATTGGCAGGTTGTAGAAGTGCGCCACCTCCATAAAGTTCACGCGATTCTCCGGCGCAGCGTAGATGCCGACCAGCGTGCGCATGTCCACCATGTCGTTGGTGCCGCCGCTGACGATGATAGGCGCGCCCTCGCGCGTGAGTTGCGACAGCACCACGCCGGCCAGCTCTCCCGCGTTGGCGAGCGCCAGCGCCCCAGCCAGCGTGACCGGCCCGTTCAGGCCGCGCAGCACGACCGGGATATAGACAAACGGCAGCCCCTTTTCAGAGAGGAAGAGGAGCTTTTGCAGCGAGTCCTGGTTGTGGCGCAGCGGCCCGGTGACGTTGACGTAGCAGGCGGTGATCGGGTTCCGGCGCAGCGCGTCCTCCCCGCCGGCGACGACCGCCGCCATCTCGACCGCATCGACCGTGCCCTCGAAGCCGGGGGTGACAAAGAAGCTCGGCTTGGCGCTGTTGACGAGCATCGCACGCATCTGGTAGCGATCCATCACGCGCTGATCGACATCCCACGCCATGCAGAAGGACATGATGAAGTCGATGTTGGGCAGCGCATCGCACAGGCGCACACCGTTGACCACGTCCGCCAGCGTCGCCTGGCGCAATGCGCCGGAGTCGAGGTCGATCACGTTGGGGCAGTCCGAGCCGGGGCCGTAAAAGACATGGTAGCCTTCAATCGGCATCACCCGCCGCCCGTTCCGGTCGCAGAGTGTGATCTTCTTGGGCGCGAGGTTCAGCGCCCACTCGACGCGGTAGGCCGGGATGTGAACCCGGTTCCCATCCGCGACCGGCACGCCGGCGCGCTTGAGCAACTCAACCGCCGCCTCGTCGTACAGGCGCACGCCTGTGCGCTCCAGTATCTCAAGGCTGGCATGGTGGATTCGCTTCAGTTGATCGTCGGAGAGCTTCCTAAAGAACGGTGCGTCGAAGGCAGCGTAGTTTGTTCGCAGCATGATTGACCCACTTTCTTGAAGCTTGAGGTTCATCTGACCTGGAGAATGAGATATGAATCAGCGCTGGCGACCCTGTCAACCAGCGCCGGGAGTGCTCTGTGGGCGGTACAGGACGCGAACCTGTGACTTCTTCCTTGTATAGAAAGCTCGTAGGTCGGCGCAAACACGCAAGGCCATATTCAGACGCCTTGCATTCGTCGCCTGGCTGCCGGACATCGGACAACTGTTCTATGGCTTTCGCTCACCTATCCCGGTTTTGCCTCACCCCCCGGCCCCCTCTCCGCACGCGGAGAGGGGGAGTCGGCCCTGTTCAGCGTCTGAAGTCCCCCTCTCCATTTTTGG
>DAOTXU010000405.1:0-3037 GCA_034435135.1 Anaerolineae bacterium
GTGCCGGTGCGTCTTGCCCAGCAACTTCTTGGTGCCGCAGAACTTGCAGTCCCACAGCATCTCGTAGGTGCCCAGTTGCCGTGTGCGCTTGCCGCCTGTGGGTGCGTCAGGCATCATACAGCCCTTTCAACGAAGTGATTCAAGCTTTTGAGCCAACGACCCCGGTGCTTGTGGTGCTTGTCGTGTTTGCGGGCAACCTCACCCCCGTCCCCCTCTCCGCAAGCGGAGAGGGGGTGTCGAGCCGCAGTCGAGACGGGGGTGAGGTAGAGAAACGCTTAGCACGGCCAGCTGTTGGCAAAAGTTTGAATCAGTTCTAAGTTAAAGGGACGATTATACTTCCAAAATGCGCCAGCATCGGTTAAGATCGGTCAGTGATGGCGAAAGACCACCCGACACGTGAACTGGCTCTCGAAGACCAATCGTTTGAACTGCCCAACTGGATGCAGCCGCATCACACGGCGCTCGATTGGGGCTTGCTGCTGGTGGTGGCCCTGTCGCTGGCGGCGGCGCTGCCTTTCCTGACCCATCCTGGCCTGCCCCGTGAGACGGACGCCGAGCTGCACGTGTTCCGCGCCGCTGAGTTGAGCTACAGCCTCCGCGCCGGGGTGCTCTATCCGCGCTGGGCGCCCAACTTCTGGTACGGGTACGGCTACCCGTTCTTCCATTACTACGCTGCGCTCACATACTATCTTGCAGCCGGCTATGATCTGCTGACCGGGACCAGCCCTGTGGAAGGGGCCAGGTTTGTCTTTATCCTGGGGTTCGCGCTGGCCGGCGTGGGAACCTACGCCTTCGTGCGCCGCCGCTGGAGTGCACATGCGGGGGTCGTGGCGGCGGTCGTATATGTCTACAGCCCCTATGTGCTCCTCATTGATCCGCACATGCGCGGCGATATGGCCGAGGCGTTTGCCCTCGGCGTGTTCCCCGGCACTATATGGGCGTTCGACCGGCTGCTGCGCGAAGGGCGCGGACGGCACGCCGTGATCGCGGCCTTTCTGCTGGCGGCGCTTATCTTCACGCATAACCTTATGGCGCTGTTTTTCTTCGCTCTTCTGCTGGGCTGGCTGCTTTGGGTCTCGCTGGTCGTACCGGCGCGCTACCGGCGGCGGGCATGGCTGGCGGCGGCGTTGGGGCTGGGCTTGGCGGGTTTCTTCTGGATCCCGGTGTTGCTGGAAACGAACGCCGTGCAACTAAGCCGGCTGGTCGGGCGGGGGCACTTCGACTACCAGAACCACTTCCTCACCCTGGGGGAACTGTTACGCCCCTCCCCGCCGCTAGACCTGGGCGCGGCGAATCCCGCGTATGCTTTCAACCTGGGCTTGGCGACCTGGACGCTGGCGTTAGTCGGATGCGCGGCGCTGGCGGTCCAGGCGCGGCGGCGCGAGCCGCCGCCTCAGCCGCGCATCGCCACGCTGGACGGGTGGCGTCGTCTGCTCGCCAGCGGCGCGCTGGATGAAGCGCCGGCCCCATCCGGCGGCGTGCGCGACGCGATTTACTTCGTGGTCGCCGCGCTGGTGTTGATCTTCCTGATGTTGTCGGTTTCTAAGGCCGTGTGGGAAATCGTGCCGGGGATGCCTGTGATCCAGTTCCCCTGGCGGCTGCTGGGACCGGCCTCGTTCTGCCTGGCGATTCTGGCGGGAGCGTCCACGCGCTGGTTACGGGGCCTGTCTGGTGCGGGACGACTCGCGGGTTTGTCGGTGCTGGTGGCCTTGCCGCTGTTCACCTCCATCGCGGCGCTCTACCCGCCGGAGTGGGAGCCAGACTTCGGCGAGACCACGCCGAAGGCCTACATCGACTTTGAACTCTCCGGCGTGGCGCTCGGCACCACCGCCGGCGGCGAATTCTTGCCGGCGACGGTACTGACGCCTCCCGGCCCGCAATCGACCCTGATCGAGTCGTATGCGCGCCCCGGTCACATCGACAAAGTGAACCGCGCGACTCTGCCGCAAGGGACGACGGTGGACGTGATCGCGCATAGCCCGACCGAAGACGTGTTTCTGGTGCGGACGCGCGAAAGCTTTCCGCTGCGCCTGTACACCTTCATGTTCCCCGGCTGGCGGGCGGAGATCGACGGGCGGCCGGCTGAGATCGAAATCGCTGCGCCCGAAGGGTTCATCGTGGTGCGTGTGCCGCCCGGCAGCCACGACGTGCGCGTCTTTCTCGACAGCACGCCGCCCCGTGATCTGGGCGGCGTCATCACATTGGCCTCGGCCCTCGCGCTGGCGGCGCTGGCGGCGACTCTGGAACGACAGGCAGAACAGCCAGCCCCGCGTCCCCCGCACCTGCTGGGGCGGCGTTCGGCGGCGGTGGCGCTGTTGGCCGGGGTGCTGTTCGTCGGCTTCAAGGCGCTCTCCGACGCCCGACCGGGTTTGTTCCACTTCCGCTCCGCGCCGGGGGAGGTCTTGGTTGCGCAATACCCTTACCACCAGGCGTTCGCCGATGACATGGAGTTGCTTGCCTATGATCTGCCGACGGAAACTGTCCGCCCTGGCGAGACGCTCCTCGTCACGCTGTACTGGCGCACGACCGGCGCAGTGGCGCGCAACTACCAGGTGTTTGTGCATCTGACGCCGCTTGGCGAACTCGCTCCCGCCGCGCAATCCGACAAGCTGAACCCCGGCGACTATCCCACCACGCGCTGGACGCCGGCGCGCTACGTCCGCGACGCGCACGAAATCGACCTGCCGCCGGACCTGGCGCCGGGGCAGTACATCGTGTCGGTGGGGTTGTACATTCTCGGCACGAACGAGCGCCTGCTGACGGTGGGTTCCACCCCTGACGATAAAGTGGTCTTGCCGGTTTTTGTAGAAGTTGTGCCATAATGGTCATGCTTGAAAGACAAGGGGCTTAGCCCTTTGTCTGAAGCGCGGCCCTGCTTGTAAGCGCATCAGTACCTCTGGGCGAGTGTTACCTCATACAACGAAGTGATTCAAGCTTTTGAGCCAACAACACCGATGCAGTGGCGCTAGTCGTGTTTGCGGGCGACCTCACCCCCCGTCCCCCTCTCCTCCTCATTCCTGTCAATCGTTGAACTGAT
>DAOTXU010000406.1:0-2448 GCA_034435135.1 Anaerolineae bacterium
CCCCGCTTTGAGGAAGCGGAAGCCAACGCCGACGTCGCGGCCTATCAACTTGCCTTGATGGAGTTCACGTGGGCGATCCCCGACGGCCATGTCGCCAGCAGCGCGTTCCGCAGCGACCTGTTCGCGCAGCAGACCGACGGCGGCCTGGGCATGGCGATCCGCGAACTGGACGACGGGCGCGTGATCGTGAACTATGTGCTGGAGGATGGCCCTGCCGCCCAAGCCGGCATCCAACTGCGCGCCGAGATTCTGGAGATCAACGGCAAGCCCATCGCTGACGCCATCAGCGAGACCGTGCCCTGGTCGTCGCCGTTCAGCACCGAGCACGTGCGCCGGCTGCAACAGTTGCGCTACGCGATCCGCTTCCCGGTGGACGCGGAGGTCGAGGTCGTCTACAGGAACCCCGGCGACGCGGCCCCGACGACGGCAACGCTCACCACCATTGCCGAGCGGGAGAGCTTCCGCTTTTCGTCGTTTAACGTGGGGTTGACCGGCTTCGAACTGCCGGTGGAGTATAAAGTCCTCGACAGCGGCTACGGCTACGTCAAAATCTACAGCTTCATCGACAACAACCTGCTCACCGTCCAGTTGTGGGAGCGCATGATCCAGGCGTTCAACCAGAACAGCGTGCCGGGTGTGATTATCGACATGCGCCAAAATGGCGGCGGTTGGTCCTGGCTGGCGAACGACATGGCGGCGTACTTCTTCAACGAGCCGCACGTGCTGGGAAACAACGCCGAGTACAACGAAGAAGTCGGCGATTTCTACGTGGACCCGCGCGGCGAGGAACGCTTCTACTTGCCCGCAGAGGAATTCCGCTACAGCGGAGAGGTCGCAGTGCTGGTGGGGCCGAGCTGCGCCAGCGCGTGTGAAGGCTTCGCCTATGCCATGACCATCGCAGACCGCGCGGCAATTGTGGGGCACTATCCCACCGCCGGCCTGGGCGGCGGCGTCGAAGACTTCGTGATGCCTGAGGGTGAGACCGTCCGCTTTACGGTCAGCCGGGGGCTGGACGCCAACGGCGAGATCAACATCGAGGGCAAAGGCGTCGCGCCGACGGTGAAGGTCCCGGTGAACGAAGAAACCCTCTTCAGCGCGGGCGACCCGATCCTAGACGCGGCCATCGCTTACCTGGACGAAGCGCTGGCCGTGGAGGTCATCGACGGCGGCGAGATCGCCATCGGCGACACGGTTACTCTCACGCTTGCGCCGCGCCAGCGCGTGCAGTACACGCTGCCGGTTGCGGAGGGCGATGTCATCAGCCTCTATCTGCGCGACGAGTCAGGCCAGCTTGACACGGTGTTGCGCCTTTATGACATGGTGGGCAATCTGCTGCTGGAGAACGACGATCTCAACGACCAGACGGTGAACTCTGGCTTCGAGGAACTTGAAATCCCGGCGGGCTTCGACGCGCTCGTGCTTGAGGCGGCGACGTTCGAGGACGCCAGCGAGGGCGAGTTCACGCTCGAAGTGGTGGACGTGAAGGGCGGCAAGTAAGCCAGCCAAGGCGGGAGCGAATCGGGATTGCAGCTCTCAGGGAGGCTCGAAGCTCCCTGGGAGCTTTGTGATCGCGCCGTTGGGTCGGTGACGGTGCGGGAAGAATATTCACTGTTTTTTCATCAAATCAGCGCGCCAAACCGTTGCACATCGACGCCCAATTGCTGTAGACTCATATAACAACTAAACGTATCCGTTTTACAGGTATTGGAGGCGTTGATGGATAGCAGGCTCCGACTTACCGGTTTGCGTGTTATAGCGACCTTGTTAATCATCGGCTTCGGTCCCGCCGCGCTGGCGGCGGCTCAGGAGGGCGGCGGCAATACCACCCCTGCCATTGGCGCGAGCGCCGCTGACTTCCCACTGGCAGCTATCGTGAACGACGAAGGCGGGCCGGTAGTCATCACCGGTTCGGTGACTTATACCAATCCGTTCTTCACGGCGGGCGTCGCCGCCCCGCTCATCATCCTGGAAGACCAGGCTGGCTTCATCGACCGCAACCGGGCTTTTATCCTGCCCCCGGCGTCGCAGGTGATGGGGCAGATCACCTCCGACTTCTACACGTCGCCGTTCACGTATAGCCTCGCGCTGCCCATCGAGCCACAGGGTTCGTACCGCGACGTAGACCACGACGGCGGGCAAGACACCGGCGTGCAGGTGTTCGCCGTCGCATATTGGACCAACACCTGGGGCGACCCGTTCCTTGAAGAGCGCGACTTGCAGGGCGGCGGCTGGTCCACCGCCTACGCCTCCACGCGCGTCAGCGAAGACGCCAGCACGCAGTACGAGGTCACGGGCGGCAAGTACGTCATTTACGCGCCGGACGACCAGCAGGGCTTCCCCTCCGGCTTCGGCGCGGACGGCAAGCTCTTCACCGAAGACGACCCCATCGTGCTCCTGCCGCAGGGGTACACGGTGGTGAACCTGGACGCCGACCCCTTCACCTTCGAC
>DAOTXU010000407.1:0-11238 GCA_034435135.1 Anaerolineae bacterium
CCGATTCTCGGCGCGGATGCGCCCTTCGATCTCCGCCGCCAGCGCCGGGTTCTCCCTGAGGAACTGCTTGGCGGCCTCGCGCCCCTGACCGATGGGTTCGCCGTTGTAGCGGTAGAACGCGCCGCGCTTCTCGACGACGCCCAACTCCGTCCCCAGGTCGAGGATGTCGCCGGCCTTGCTGATGCCCTCGTCGTGCATCATGTCGAACTCGGCCTCGCGGAAGGGCGGCGCGACCTTGTTCTTGGTCACGCGCACGCGCACCCGGTTGCCGACCGCCTGCCCGCTGACCTTGATCGTCTGCACGCGGCGGATGTCGAGCCGCACGCTGGCGTAGAACTTCAGCGCGCGCCCGCCGGGCGTGGTCTCCGGGTTGCCGAACATCACGCCGATCTTCTCGCGGAGCTGGTTGGTGAAGATCATCACCGCGTTCGATTGCTTGATCGCGCCAGAGAGTTTGCGGAGCGCCTGGCTCATCAGGCGGGCTTGCAGGCCCACATGCACGTCGCCCATCTCGCCTTCGATCTCGGCGCGCGGCACGAGCGCGGCCACGCTGTCAATCGCCACCACGTCCACCGCGCCGGAGCGAACCAGCGCCTCGGCGATCTCAAGCGCCTGCTCGCCAGTGTCGGGCTGGGCCACGTACAGGTCGTCGATGTTCACGCCGATGACCTGCCCGGCGTAGTGGGGATCGATAGCGTGTTCCATATCGATGAAGGCGCAAATGCCGCCCATGCGCTGCGCTTCGGCGATGATGCTCAGGCACAGGGTCGTCTTGCCGGCCCCCTCCGGCCCGTAGATTTCGACCACGCGCCCGCGCGGGACGCCCCCCACCCCCAGCGCGATGTCGAGCGCCAGCGAGCCGGTGGGGATGCTCTCCACCTGCAAGTGCGGCGCGTCGCCCAGCCGGATGATCGCCCCTTCGCCGTAGCGCTTGGTCAGATCGGCGAGCGCAGCTTCCAACGCCTTGTCGCGTCCCAGTTCGCTCATAAGGCTGTCTCTCCGTTCAGCGTTTTGGGCCTCATATCGACGGACTGACGGCTCGGAGTGTACAACGAGTAGATCATTTGTGCAATAGCGGTAAGCCCACAGCGCGTTATAATCGCCGCACAGCAACCACGCCACGAGGTATTCATGCGACTCGGCATCATCGGCCTGCCCAGCAGCGGCAAGACCACGCTTTTCAACGCGCTGACCGGCGCAAACCTGCCCACCGGCCAGCTTGTCAGCGGGCGCTTTGAGGTGCACAACGCTACCGTTAACGTGCCCGACCCGCGCCTGGATACGCTGGGCGCGTTGTTCGCGCCGCGCAAGAAGGTCTACGCCCAGGTCACGTACAGCGACGTTGGCGGGCTGGACAAGGGCATCAGCGAGGGCGGGCTGACCGGCCCCCTGCGCAACGAACTCGCGCAGATGGACGGGTTTTTGCACGTGGTGCGCGCCTTCGAGAACGACAACGTGCCCCATCCTTACCAGTCCATCGACCCGGCGCGCGACGTGGGCCTCCTGGACGCCGAGTTTCTTCTCATCGACCTGATCGCGGTCGAGAAGCGCCTGGAACGGCTGAACCAGGACCGCCACAAGGCGCAGGACAAAGCCGCGCACGCGCGCGAGACCGCCCTCTTCGAGCGCCTACACGCGCACCTCTCCACCGATTGTCCGCTGCGCGACATGGAAGACCTGACGCCTGACGAGATGAGATCGCTGCGCGGCTACGGATTTCTCTCGCTCAAACCAACGCTGATCGTGATGAACGCCGACCGGCCCTTCTCGCCTGACCTGCACTACCCGCACCGGCACAGCGGGGTCGAGGCCATGCAGGCGCAGATCGAGGCCGAGATTGCACAGCTTGACGAAGCCGACGCGGCGCTCTTCCGCGCGGAATACGGCATTGACGAGCCGGCTGCGGCGCGCATCACCCGGTGTTCCTACGAGCTGTTGGGGCTACATTCGTTCTTCACCATCGGCGACGACGAGGTGCGCGCCTGGACGTTACCTGTCGGCGCGTCCGCGCTGGAAGCCGCCGGCACGGTCCACAGCGACTTTGCGCGCGGCTTCATCCGCGCTTCGGTTACCCCGTTTGAAGCACTCATCGCGGCGGGCGGCAGCTTCGCCGAGACGCGCGCCGCCGGCAAGACGCGCATGGAAGGGCGCAACTACGTCGTGCACGACGGGGACATCATCGAGGTCTTCTTCAACGTGTGAGGGGGAAAAAAGCGGAGCGCCCACCGAAGTGGGCGCTCGCCTTTGCAAAGCTCTTGGTTGATGGTGCTGCTTACAGGCTGCTGACGATGTTGGAGAAGATGTTGCCGATGGCGGGGCCGAGCAGCGCCAGGATGACGATCACGACGACGGCCACGAGCACGAGGATCAGCGCATATTCTACGAGACCCTGGCCCTCTTCACGCGGAAGGTACAACATGGTGAACACTCCTTTTTGGATAGATGAAAGATAAAGATCGATCTACCTATACTCTACCACAGTGAACGTTTCCTGTCAACCGTTGACGATCAGTATGCACAATTCTCAAACATTGATGAAGAATGAAAACTCGCGCCCAGAGCGCTCCCCGGTAATGCGTCTGGTAGCCCTTTTGCTCGCGGGGATGCTCGTGGCCGGTCACAGCGATGGACAGGCGCTCGCCCAGGCGCCCACCGCGACGCCCTTCGACGCCGCCGCACTGGAAGCGCAGAGTCAGGGCCTCTTGCAGATTGGCGAGGGGACAGCCGGCGAGTTGACCGCCGAGACGCTCGAACAGTGGTGGACGCTGCCGCTTATCTACGGCGACACGGTGTTCATCACTGTCAACGCTCACACCGGCTCCGCGCTTTACCCGCAGCTTACCCTGGTCGGTCCTGTCGGCGATGTGCTCACCCAGGTTGACAATCCATCGGCCAGCCCGAACGCCCTGATCGCCAGCTTCACCGCGCCGCAAGATGGGCCTCACTACCTGCGCGTGGCCGGCCTGTATAGCAGCGTCGGCGGCTACACGGTGCGCGTCGGACGGCTGCCGGCTACGCCGGTCGGTCAGGCCACGCCCACCGCCGCCGCTACCATCCCGCCCACCTCCGCGCCGGCCATCGCTCCGACTCTGCCGCCGGCTACCGGAGGGTCTGCGTTGCGGGTCGGGCAATCGGTCGAGGCCACGCTCCCTCCCGGCGAGCGCCATGCTTACACGTTTGAGGGCGAAGGCGGCCTGCCGGTCATCATTGACCTGGTGGCCCTGGAGGCCAGCCCCGCGGCGCTCGACCCCTATCTTGAACTCTACGGGCCGGGCGGGACTTTCCTCTACGCGAACGACGACCTAGAATACGGCATGATTAACGCGCGCCTGGAGGTCATCCTGCCCACAGCCGGGACCTACACCGTCGTGGTGCGCAGTTACGGCGACCGCAGCGGCGGCATGTACAGCCTGTCGCTGCGGGTTGGAGCCTTATGGAAACGGTAGAGGGCGAGCCTATGGTCATCGGGGTCTGCACCATCGAGTTACACATCGCGGGCTGTAGCTCGCTGAAAGAGAAACGCGGCATTCTCAAGTCGCTGCTGGCCCGGCTGGGGCGCGAGTTTAATGTCTCGGTGGCCGAGGTCGATCTGCAAGACGCCTGGCAGTCGGCGGCGATTGCCGTCGTGACCGTGAGCAACGGCAACGCTCACGTCGAGCGCACGCTCGATCAGGTGGTGCACTGGATCGAGAACAACCGCCCTGAAGTGGAAGTGGTCGCCGAGCAGGTGGAGCTAATCAAGTGACCGCCGGCAGCTCCCCCACGAGCTTGAAGCTCGCGGGGAGCTTTCAGATGGCATGTCAGGCGGTTGGATACGGGTTGATGCGCAACGTTGGCTGGAACCGGGCAGCCAACGCATTCGTGTAGACCTTCAGGAAGTCATCCTCAACAAACCCGAAGACATCCGACACCAGTTGATATTCTGACGCCATGCTGCACTCGCAGGGGCCGGGGTCATCTGTGTTGATGCTGAAGTTCAGGCCCAACTCCCGCGCCCTGCCAATGGGATGCGCTTCCATGTGGGCAACGCTGCTGGTCTTGATGTTGCTGGTGGGGCAGAACTCGATGTGCACGCGGCGCTCGCGCACCACGTCCAGCAGCCGGGCGTCCTCGAACAGCCGGACGCCGTGCCCGATTCGATCTGCATAGCCGTACTCCAGCGCGTCCCAGACCGACTCCGGCCCGGTCCACTCGCCGCCGTGAATCTCGACGCCCAGGCCCGCCTCGTGCAGTCTTGCGAATGTGCGCGCAAACGGACGGACCGAATCGGTCTCCCCAAAACCTGCTATGGCAATGCCAACAATCAACCCCGCTTCGTAGAGTCTCAGAACTCTGTCTGCAACCACCGCCATGGCTTCCGGCGACAGGCTCCGTGAGATGGCGACCAGGAACTCGACCTGAATCGCGCCGCCTTCCTGCTGATTGACCCACTCCCGAAACGCCCCGACTTTCTCCACCGCCTCGGAGGTGTCAACGGGCAGTTCGCCGCTGGCGATCATGACCTCAAAGTAGCGCACGTTCTGCGCCTTCAACCGTTCAATATACTTGCCGATGATGGGGTAGAAACACGCTAACTTCCCATCAAGCGCCGCAACGGAAGCCCACCAGCCGACGAAACCTTCTTTCCCTTCCACCGGATACGCGCGTTCAAACTCGGCAGGGTCAACCGGGAAGGTCGGGTCGTCTTGCCGGATCGCCCGCGCCATCGCGCGGTCCAGGATGCCATCCAGGTGACAGTGCAATTCGACCTTAGGCAGCGTGTTGACGTCCACTAGAGTCCTACCTCGCCTTCTCGATCTCGCCGCGCAGGTACGCGATCTCCCCCTCAAAGGCGACCAGTGTCTCGTCCTGCTGGCGGTAGCGCTCCGCCAGCACGCGGAGTTGGCTCAGCACTGGCGAGAGCACCTGCTGGCCGTATTGCAGCAGCCGGCTGCGCTCGCGCTCGGTCAGCTCGCCGAGGGTGCGCTTGTAGGTGGCTTCCAGTTCGTCAATCTGCACGTGGAGGTCGCGCTTGGTGTCGTAGGTCATCCGCTTCCAGAAGACCAGCGCCGCCGCGAAGCCGCCTGCAAAGGCCACCGGCCCCAGCACGATGCCCAGCGTCGCCAAGCCGACCGTCGGCGGGGTGGCGGCGGCAAGGGCCGCAATCACGCCGACCAGCGCCACACTGACGCTCGTCGCCAGGCCCACCAGGTTGCCCCGGAACTGCACGCGCAGGTCCTCGGCAGTGTCGGGATCGGAGTACGACTTCAGCGCCGATTCCGCCCGGAAGATCGCCTCTTGCAGCGCCGTCCGCTGATCGGCATACGCGCCGGCGTCGGTCACGCCGACCTCGGCCTGCACAAGCGCGTCGAGCCGGTTCAGCCGGTCCAGCACACGCCGCCAGTACACCCGGCTCCCGTCCACCAGCGCATTGACATAACTGTTCGCCGACGCCGAGATCGCCGCCACCGCCTCGCCGACCACCTCGTCCTCGAACGCGCGGCGCAGGCGTTCCCGGTCGAGCGCGCGCCCGATCCGCGTGAGGCGCAGGTTCTCATCGATGAAGCGCTCGGCGCGCGCCCGCAAGTTCTCGAATATGCGCACGATCTCGGCGACGGCGGCGTCGCGCTGCTCGTGCAGGAGGTCGGCGTGCGTCTCCAGCTCGCGGCGCACCGCTTCGGCCCGCGCGGCGTCGTCGCCGACCAGCCGCAGCCGTCCCGCCACAACCCCCCGGTACTTGCTCACCATGCGCTCCGCGAGCGCGAGCTGCGCCAGGAGCTTTTGTTGGGCAGGGGGCACCTGCATGAAGCTCCGGTTTAAGTGATTGCGCACGTGCTCGACGCCGCTGCCGTTCCCGCCCTGGTTGCGCCGGCTCAGGGCGTCTTTGGCCGACACAACGAACAACGGCGGTTCCAGGTGAAGCAGCTCCTTCGCCTGCCGTCGCACAAACGCCTCGACCTCGGCGCGCTCGCGCGCGTCCAACAGGTCGGCCTGGTTGATGACGAGGATGATCTTTTTGCCGAAGCCCTGCGCCAGTTCCAGGTAAAGGCGCTCGGTCTCCGCGAAGGCGCGCTTGGCCGAGATGATAAAGATCACCAGATCGGCGCGGTGCAGGAACGCCTTGGCGGTCTGCTCGTGCTTCTGAAAGACCGAGCCGGTGCCGGGCGTGTCCACAATGGCGATGCCCTCGCCGCCGGTGTTGGGGTGCCGCCACTCGCGCACCGTGTCGTCCGCCGAGACCGGCTCTTTCGATCTGGGTCGCCCGTAGCGGACGACTTCAATCATCGCGGTGGTGGGCGTGACGCCAGTGGGGAGCAGGTCGTCGCCCAGCAGCGCGTTGATGAACGTGGACTTGCCGGCGTTGAACTCGCCCACCACGACGAGCAGAAAGAACATCGAGCGCAGGTCCTCCGCCGACTCCAGCAGGCGGCGCTTGTCGGCGGGGCCGTCCTCGCCCAACGATTCGATCAGCCCGGCGAGCGTGTGCAGGGTCTGGATTTCACGCTCGCGCAGGTGGGCCAGGGGGCCTTCCAATGTTACATAGGACATACGCGGTGCTCGGTTCTCGGCGCTCGAAGCTCGTCGTTCAGCACGGAGTTATCCCCGTACCGGCTGACTTGCACGTGGCGATTTGCGCGGGGCAGGTGGGCGGCTGCCCCTCAACATGCCGCTCACGGAAAGGTCCTCGTCCAAATCCGGCCAGTGAACCCCGGCGAAGCCGAGTTCAACGTTTGCCAGTTGTTCGGATATCGCCTCGATCAGTCGCGGATACCATTCAAGCGGCGTCGCAATGACGCGCCCATCTTTGAGGGTGACACGCAACATGCCGTCGCTGACCATCACCGCAACCGGGCGGTCTTCCTCACGCGGACCATCATCGCTGTCCATCATCTTGCTCTCCATAAAACTCATTCCATGCTTTCATCAGTGGGCATTCAGGTATCGCTCTACCTCTTTAACGATTGTAACATCTGCTCTGCGCCAGCAAGCTCCTGTTGAATCTCCACCAGGTCGGCGCGAAGCTGCTCGAACCGCCCGCTCTGCGTGTCGATGAGGCGGGTGTAGGGTTGCACGGCGTTCTCGCGCAATTCGCGCGCATATTTCATGTGCTGCTGCACGGCGGCGTCCAACGCCTCCTTGAACCGGTCGCGCAGGCGAGTGACGTGATCGGTGTAATGCCGCGACATGCGGATCGCCTGCAACGGCATCCAGATGAAGCCGGCCAGCGCCAGAATCAGGACGCCAAACGCCCAGATCAGGCCGTCCTCTGGCTGGATCAGGCCCACCGCGCGCAAGAGCACCACCACCGCAAAGATGAGCAGTTCCCACGCGGCCAGGGACAAGAGCGCGTTGCGCACGGCCAGTTCAAGCCGGCTGCCGTCGATGACGGTCGCCTCTTTGATGAGGCCGGTCAGTTCCCGCTGCGCTTCTTGCAGGTGCTCGCGCTGATAGCTGGCCGGCGCGGCGACCTGGCCGATCACCTTGTCGCGCAGCGCTTCAGGCAGGCGCTCCACCTGCGCACGGCCATAATCGACCAGCCGGTCCAGGTCTTGCAAATCGGCCCCCTCCATGCGCGGAGCCAGCCGGTTGACCTCCGCCTCCAAATCCTCCAACGGTCGCCGCACCTGGAACGCCTCAAACGCCAGGTCGGCGTAGTTCCCCGCCGTGAGCCGGCGCGAGAAGCGCGCGAAGCCCAGCAGTTCGGCCATGCCGCGCCGCAGCAGGCTCAATGCTGCTCCGAACCGGAACATATTCCCGATGGCCTTCGCGCCGCGCTCGGCGGCCAGGTCGAAGGCGGGATCGACCATCCCGGCCACTTCGTCGGCGAGGTGTTGTTGCTCCTCCAGCGCCTTGTCGATCTGGGCGCGGATGTTCTGCACCGCGCGTTGATGCTCGCCCAGGCTGTCCAGGTCCGCCTGTACCAGCGCCAGCGTCCCGCGCGCGACGTGCTGCCCGATCTGGATCGGCGTTTGCAGCTTGCGGCGCAGGCGCTCCTCGTCGTTCAACTGCTCGTCAATGTACCGCATCACCGTGTCGAGGCCGCTCTCGCGCCAGGCGGGGTCGTCGGGTTGCCGCGACGCTGCTTTCTGGCCGGCCCTGGCGCTCACCAGCCAGACCTCCGGGATCACGCCCAGGAGCCGCTTGCACTCACCGGCGATGAACGCGCGCACTTCGTCGAGGCCATCGGGGTCAAGCAGATCGGCCTGGTTGGCGAGCAGGATCACCGGCTTGCCGTAGTTGAGCAGGTCGCGCAGGTCGGCCAGGCTGCCTCTGGGGAGCGCCTGCGTCGCCAGCATGACGAGAAACACGACATCGGCGCGGTGCAGGAAGCGCTTGGTGATCGCGTCGTGCGTCTTGAACACCGATTCGAGGCCGGGCGTATCGACAAAGCTGACCTTTTGCAGAATCGGCGCGGGATGAAAGCGCGTGTACACGCTGTCCTCGCCGCGCATCTCGTGCTGCGCCGGGCCATGCCGCAGGATGGTGATCCGGTTCGTGGTGGGCGTCGGCCCGACCTCCAGCACTGGCTCACCGACGAGCGCGTTGATGATAGCCGACTTGCCCGCGCTGAACGGGCCGATCAATACAATGAGAAAAGGGTTGTCGGCGTGGAACAGCGCGTCGCGCACCTGCTCAATGTACTCCGGCGGCACGCGATCCATCCGCCGCAGCAGGTCCAAAAAACGGCCAAGCACCGCCTGCTCGCGCAGGCGCACCGGTTCGTAACGTGCCAGGTGATCGTTACCCATTGCGCAAGCTAGGATACTGCCAACACCGGTTTGCTGCAAACCCTGTATGCGAGGGCTGATACATCCTAACGCTGTTTTTACCTCACCCCCGTCTCACCTGCGGCTCGACACCCCCTCTCCGCTTGCGGAGAGGGGGACGGGGGGTGAGGTGGCGCAAGAAACGCGAAAGAAAGAATCAGCCCTCCCCTGTATGCGTATACGCAGGGAGGCGGATTCTGATGCATTTCCATTGGCGGACTCCCGCCAACATCTGATAAAGTCTGGCCCAGGAAACGCGATCTAGACGCGAGGGGTGTACCATGTGGCATGGTTGGTGGGCTTTTGCGCGCAGCGGGGATGAAAAGCCGCGCGTGACCTGGGCGCTGCTCCGGCGCGTGATGGGCTACGCGCGCCCGTACCGGCTGCATATCGCCTTGATGCTCGCGCTCATCACGCTGACGACCGGCTTAGGGCTGCTGACGCCGCTGATCTTGCGCGACCTGATCGACCACACGCTGCCGAGCGGCGACGTGGGCCGGCTCAACCTGCTGGCGCTGGCGCTGGTGCTCATCCCGATGCTGACCGGCGTGATCCGCGTATTTCAGCGCAAGCTCAACGCGGCGGTGGGCGAGGGCGTGATTTACGACCTGCGTGTGGCGCTGTTTGCGCATTTGCAGCGCATGGGGTTTCGCTTCTTCACGCACACCAAAACCGGCGAGTTGATGAGCCGCCTCAACAACGACGTGATCGGCGCGCAGCGCGCGATCAGCAATACGGTGGTTGACATCATCACCAATATCATCACGGCGGTCGCTACGCTGGCGGTGATGTTCACGCTCGAATGGCGGCTGACGGCCATCGGCCTGGCGGTGTTCCCGCTATTCGTCCTGGTCGCGCGGCGGCTGGGCTTCCGGCTGCGCGACATCGCGCGCGAGCAGATGGACCACAACGCGCGCATGAACGCCACCATGAACGAGACGCTCAACGTCAGCGGCGTGCTGCTGGTCAAGCTGTTCGGGCGGCGGGACACCGAAGTCGCGCGCTTCGAGGAGCGCGCCGCGAAGGTCCGCGACACGGGCGTCAAACAGGCGGTGGCCGGCAGCCAGTTCTTCATGGTGCTCGGCCTCATCGGCGCGGTCGGCACGGCGCTGGTGTATTGGGTCGGCGGGCATCTGGTGCTCGGCGGCGTGTTCACCATCGGCACGATTGTCGCGTTTAGCTCATACCTGATGCAGCTCTATGGCCCTTTGCAGGCGTTGACCACCGCGCCGGTAGACTTCGCCACGTCGATGGTGAGTTTCGAGCGCGTGTTTGAGGTGATCGATCTGCCGCTGGAGATCGACGAGAAGCCGGGCGCGACGCCGCTGACCGACGTGCGCGGCGAGCTGGTCTTCGACCGCGTGACCTTCATCTACGAGGCGGACCAGCGCGCGCGGCTCAGCGAAGTGGAGCGGCACGGTCAGATGGATAGCGTCGGCGCGGTGCTCTCCGGCGGCGACGGCAAGCGCGCGGCGCATGTCGGGGACGGCAAGCCCGAAGAGCCGCCGGTCAGCCAGGCGCGCGAGCGCGCGCTGGAAGACATCTCCTTCGCCATCAAGCCGGGGCAACTGGCGGCGCTGGTCGGCCCCAGCGGCGCGGGCAAGACCACGTTGACGTATCTCATCCCGCGCCTGTACGACCCCACCGAGGGGCGCATCCTGCTCGACGGGCGCGACCTGCGCGACGCCACGCTCGACTCGCTGGCGGCGCAGGTGGGGATGGTGACGCAGGAGACGCACCTGTTTCATGACACGATCCGCACCAACCTGCTCTACGCCAGGCTCGACGCGACCCAGGCCGAGATCGAGGCGGCGTGCAAAGCGGCGAACATCCACGACTTCATCATGGGTCTGCCCGACGGCTACGATACCATCGTGGGCGAGCGCGGCTACCGGCTCAGCGGCGGCGAGAAGCAGCGCGTCGCCATCGCGCGCGTGATCCTCAAAGACCCGCGCATCCTGGTGCTCGACGAGGCCACCAGCCACCTCGACAGCCAGTCCGAGGCGCTGATTCAGGAGGCGCTCAAGCGCGTGATGGCCGGGCGCACGAGCATCGTGATCGCGCACCGGTTGAGCACGATCCTGGCGGCGGACGTGATCCTGGTGATGGACCGGGGGCGCATCGTCGAGCGCGGGGCGCACGCGGAACTTCTGGCGCGCGGCGGGCTGTATGCGCAACTATATGAGACGCAGTTCAGCCGCGAACGGGAGGCGATTCAATGACTCAAAGCTTCCCGCGAGGGTAGTGGTGACATTTTAACTGATGCATGAGAGGATGTACTCGCTGCCACTGTACACGTTTGGAGCCGCGCTGGTCTACAACAAGGCGCTTTTCGACGAGCACGGGGTCAAGGTCCTGAGAATGTGTTTGAAAAGGTCGCCCTTGCTTCCCCTCCCCCCTAAATCCCCTCTCCCACAAGGGGAGAGGGGATTATAAACCCAGATTGGGGGTATCTTTGCCCCCTCTCCCGTCATACGGGAGAGGGGGACAG
>DAOTXU010000408.1:0-6738 GCA_034435135.1 Anaerolineae bacterium
TAAGGCCTTTCTCTACCTCACCCCCGTCTCGCTTGCGGCTCGACACCCCCTCTCCGCAAGCGGCTATAGTCCGGCGTAGCCGGGAGAGGGGGACGGGGGGTGAGGTCGCCCGCCAACACGATAAGCACCACACGCACCGCGGTCGTTGGCTCAAAAGCTTGAATCACTTCCTTCTTTTTCAATCTTTGCTTGCTTTTAAATCTAGTACTATCTACGCTGATCGACCAACAAAATTAGCATGGCTGCATTAGAATTCTGTGAGATTCGCATTAGAAACATGCCAATGCAACGAAAAGGGGAGATGGTTGGTTTCTTTGCCTTGACTCTGACATCAGTCAGCCGGCGCGCTCAACCGCCTCCTGATCCACCACCTCCACACCAAACAGCGGCCCTCCGATTGCCGTCTCTACCGCGCGCAGCGCCGCCCCGTCAGCGATCATCGCCGCGAGCCGCTCTATGTCCGGGTGCAGCGGGCGGTCTTGCTCCACCTTCGGGACCTCCGCGCGGATCGTGTCGTAGGCGGCGCGCGTGCCGACGCCGGGCGCGAGTGGTTCGGTCTCCCAGCGGTACAGGTGCACGTCCTTGCGCCACGCCCCATCCACCTTGCGCCAGGGTTCCTCGCGCCAGAAGTGCAACCCCTCCAGCCGGAAGTCGAGCGCCTGCGCCGCACACAGCAGCTCGATGGCGACCACGTAACGCGCGTTTTCCAGCGCCTTCATCGCGTGCAGGCCGGCGTTCATGCTCATGCTCACGTGGTCCTCCCAGTCCGCCGAGGTGGGGATGGAATCCACACTGTCGGGGTGCGCCAGGGTCTTGCACTCGCTCACGAGCGCCGCCGCCGTGTACTGCGCGATCATCAGCCCGCTGTTGAGGCCGGTCTTGTCCACCTCCAGCAGCATCAGCGGCAGGCCCCGGCTGAGCAGGTTGTCAGTGAGGCGGAACAGGCGCCGCTCCGCGATGCTGGCAAGCTCGGTCAGCGCGATGCTCAAAAAGTCGAGCGCAAACGCCACCGGCTCGCCGTGAAAGTTGCCGCACGAAATCGCGCGGATCGCGCGCGCGGGGTCGAGTTCGGGGTCATCCACGAACAGGAGCGGGTTGTCGGTGGCGGCGTTGATCTCGTCGGTGACCGTGTCCCAGACGAAGCTGAGCACGTCGCGCACCGCGCCGAGCACCTGCGGCCCGCACCGCAGCGAATACGCATCGTGGATGGTTTCTTCCTGCGGCCCTTGCGCCACCAGCGCGCTGCCCTTCACCAGCCGCCGGACATTGGCCGCGCTCGCCTGCTGGCCCCGGTGGTTGCGGACGCGGTGCGGCAGGGGGTGAAAGGCGTCCAGCGTGCCCCGGATCGCCTCCAGGCTCATCGCCAACGCGATCTCGGCGTGCTTGACCAGCTCCACCGCGTCGTGGACGACCAGCGCGGCCATCGCCGCCGAGACGGTCGCGCCGTTGTTGAGCGCCAGGCCCTCCTTCGCCAGCAGCCGCAGGCGCGGGACGCCCGCCGCCGCCATCGCCTCTGCTCCGGTCATCTCGCGCCCGTCGAACCAGGCGCGCCCGCTGTGATAGCCAAACGGGTCTTTCGCCTCATCCTCGCCCTCCAGCGGCGCGCTGAGCGCCAGCGCCAGGTGCGAAAGCGGCGCGAGGTCGCCGCTGGCCCCCAGCGACCCCATCGACGGCACGACCGGGTGCACGCCCCGGTTGAGCATTTTCAGCAGCGTCTCGACCACCTCAGGCCGCACGCCGGAGTAGCCCTTCGCCAGCGTGTTGGCGCGGATGAGCATGGCTGCGCGCACCACATCGGTGGGCAACGGGTTGCTCACCCCGCAGGTGTGACTCAGGATCAGGTTGCGGCTGAGCATGTCGCTCTCGCCCGGCTCCAGGTGCCGGTTCGAGAAGATGCCAAAACCGGTGTTAATGCCATAGGCGTAGTGCCTGCCCTCGCGGATCAGGTTATCCACCCACGCGCGCGCTGCTTCTACCTTCGCCTGCGCCGAGGCGGGCAGCGTCTCGTCCACCCTGCGCCCCCCGCGCGCCACCGCTGCTACATCCGGGATGGTCAGGCGCTCGCCGTCGATCTGCAAAGTTGCTGCCATTGCCGTACTCCTCACGTCTGCCATATCGTTTCCTGGTTCATAGAATTTAACACGGCTCAGGCTGGCCACATCAGTCACAATCGTCACATTACGGCGGTACAAACGAGTGATCTGGCGCGTTTGGGAGCCGTTCGCTATAATGCCGCCATGTTGACCGACGGGCGCGATGTCATCGGGGCCGGCCAGACTGTGCCTGTACGCGCCTGCACCACAGAGCCGCAGCCCGTGTCGCTGCGGCGTTTTTTGAGCGCCGGAGGGCGCGTATTGATCGATCACGACCGTTATGCTTCACCGTTCTCGTGGCGTTACAGCTCGCCGGCCATGCGCCATATCTGGAGCGAGCGACGCAAGCGGCGGCTCTGGCGTCAGATATGGGTCGCGCTGGCCGAAGCGCAGGCCGAAGCCGGGCTGGCGACGCCCGAACAGGTCGCCGACCTGCGCGCCCACATGGAGGACGTGGACATCGCCCGCGCGCTTGAGATCGAAGCCGAAATCCGCCACGACCTGATGGCCGAACTCAAAACCTTCGCCGAACAGTGCCCCATCGGCGGCGGGATCATCCACCTCGGCGCGACCAGCGCCGACATCGAAGACAACGCCGACGCGCTGCGTCTGCGCGAGTCGCTCGACCTGATTATCGAGTCGCTTGAGGCGCTGCTGGCGGCGCTGGCCGACCAGATAGAGCGTTGGGCGGACGCGCCAACTATCGCCTTCACCCACCTCCAGCCCGCCGAGCCGACCACCGTCGGCTACCGGCTGGCGAGCTACGGGCAAGATCTCCTGATCGACCGGGAGGAGTTGCGCCGCGCCCGCGACGGCGTGCGCGGCAAAGGGCTGAAGGGCGCGGTCGGCACCGGGGCTTCTTACGCGCACCTGTTGGAAGGGACCGGTTTCACCGTCGGTTACCTGGAAACGCGCACGATGCAAGCGCTCGGCCTGGATACCTTCCCGGTCACGACGCAGACCTACCCGCGCAAGCAGGACTGGCTGGTGATGAATGCGCTGGCGGGGCTGGCGGGTTCGCTGTATAAGCTGGCGTTTGACCTGCGCGTGCTGCAATCCGCGCCATTTGGCGAGTGGGCCGAGCCGTTTGCCCGCGAGCAGGTCGGCTCGTCAGCAATGCCGTTCAAACAGAATCCGGTCGGCGCGGAGAACATCGACAGCCTGGGGCGGCTCGTCGCGGGGCTGCCGCGCCTCGCGTGGGACAACGCCGCCAATGCGCTGTTGGAGCGCACCCTCGACGACAAAGCGAATCGCCGTGTGTTGCTGCCGCAGGGGTTCCTCGCCGTGGACGAGATGCTGAGCGTGGCGCTGCGGCTGGTGCGCGGGTTGCAGATCAACGCGCGGGCGGCAGCCGACAACCTGGCGCGCTTCGGGGGCTTCGCCGCCACGGAGCGTCTGCTGATGGCGCTGGGGCGCGCCGGCGCGGACCGCCAGGCCATGCACGAGGTCATCCGCCAGCACAGCCTGACCGCCTGGGCCGCCGTCGCCGAGGGCCGGCGGAACCCGTTGGCCGATTTGCTGGCTGCCGACCCCGCCATCAACCGCCATCTGCCGCCCGAATCGGTGCGCGCGCTGATGGATGTAGAAGGTTACCTGGGCCACGCGCCGGGCCGCGCGCGCGCGTTCGCCGGGACGATACGCGCCGCGCTGAACACGCGCCGGCACGACAAGGAGCAGAAACATGTTCCCCAACAAAACGCAAGTGCTTGAAGCCGTCAAGGGCGCCCTGCTGGAGTTCGACCTGCCCGGCCTGGGTAAGAAAATGTCGGGGCGCACGCGCGACAGCTTCATCCTGCCTGACGGGCGGCGGCTCTCGGTGGTGACGGACCGCATCAGCCACTTCAACCGCATCCTGGGCGCGGTACCCTACAAGGGGCAGGTGCTCAACCAAATGGCGGCGTTCTGGTTCGAGAACACCGCCGACGTCGTGCCCAACCACATGCTCGAAGTGCCAGACCCCAACGTGATGGTTGTGCGCAACCTGCGCCGCATCCCGGTGCAGTTGGTGGTGCGCGGGTACATCACCGGCGTGACGCCCACGTCGCTGTGGTACAGCTACGAGCGCGGCGAGCGCGTGATTTACGGCATCCGCTTCCCGGAGGGGTTGAACAAGAACGACGCCCTGCTCAAGCCGATCATCACGCCGCTGTTGCGCACCGGGCCAGGGATCAGCGGCGAGATGATCAGCGCCCATGCCGTGCTTCAGCGCGAACTGGTAGACCCCGATTACTGGAAAGAGATGTGTAACATCGCGCTGGAGCTTTTCGAGCGGGGCCAGAAGGTCGCGTCGGAAGCCGGCCTGATTATGGTGGATGCGCTGTACGAGTTCGGCGTCGGCGCGGACGGCGCGCTCATGCTCATCAACGAACTGCACACGCCGGATGCCGCCCGGTTCTGGCGCGCGAACACCTACGGCAGCCGCAAGGCGGCTCGCCAGGAGCCGGAACACCTCGATAATGAGTTCATCTACCTCTGGTATGATAAACAGGGTTACGAAGGCGAGGGCAGGCCGCCGCAAATGCCGGACGAGATCATCTACCAGGCGACAGTGCGGTACATCGAAGCCTACGAGTACCTGACGGGAAAGCCGTTCGCGCCGGCCGCATACCCGGCGACGCCGCGCATCGAAAAGGCCGTCGCGCCTTACGTCAAATCGGGCAACACGCACAAGTAGCGGCGGGACCGATCAGCAAGGAGAAAGCGGAAATGCCCAACGCCCTGGTGCCGATTATCATAGGCTCCAAAAGCGACCAGCAACACGCGCAGCAGATCGCCGTAGCGTTGGCGGGGTACGGTCTGGGGAGCGAACTGCGCATCGCTTCTCCTTTCAAAAGCCCCGGCCACTTGCTCACCATGCTCATGCGCTACGAACGCGACCCGCGCCCGAAGGTGTACATCACGGTGTGCAGCCTGAACAACGCGCTCTCCGGCATTGTCGATGCGGCCACCCCCTGGCCCGTCATCGCCTGCCCGCCGCGTTCGGACGCCTTTGGCGGCGCGGATGTCTTCTCATCGCTTCGCCTGCCCGGCGGCCTGGCCCCGGCTGTGGTGCTGGACCCGGCTGCGGCGGCTCTGCTGGCCGCCAAGGTGCTGGCAGTCGCCGACCCTGACCTGCGGGAACGGATCCGCGAAGGCCAGCACACCCGGACCGAGCGCTTGGTCGCGGATGACGCCGAACTGCAAGGAGTGCCCCATGCAAACAACAACCGCTAAACCGGCGCGGACAGCGGGCTTAAGCCCATTGTCCGCCATAGGGCGTATCAACCGCTCGAAACGCTGGAAGCGCCACGTCGAATCATTGCTCGTGACCCTCCTCACCCTGAGCCTGGCGCTGAGTCTGTCGCCGGCGCTGGCGCAAGAGGAGCAGCCCACGCCTACCCCCGAAACCGCCGCCCAGGAGCCGGCCCCGCCGCCGGCGGCGCTGAATCTCGGCCAGCCCAACCGGCGCTTTAACTTCGACGGGACCACCGACTGGCTGGTGGGCGATTTCGACTTCATCAAGGCGGCGCAAGCCGACGGGCGTTACCAGCTCACCAGCACCGGCATCACCGGCATCGTCTACTCCGGCACACTGGACCTGCAAGATTTCTACGCCCAGGTCGAAGTCTACCCGCAGACCTGTCCCGGCAACGGCGCTTTCGGCGTTACGTTCCGGCTTAGCACCAACCCGGTAACGGATTATTATTACTTCTATGTCCAGTGCGACGCCCGGTACTACGCCGGCGTTCTCGCCAACGCGGAAGCTGACAACCGCGCGGAGGGCGCCCTGGCCGAGCCGTTGCGCGCCGGCGCGGAAGCGACCCAACCGCACGTGATGGGCGTGCTGGCGCGCGGGTCGCAGATCGACCTGTACTGGGACGGCGCTGCCATCGGCAGCTTCACCGACTCCCTGCGCACGCGCGGCGAGTTTGGCCTCAGCGTCTCCCCGTCGAGCGGTGGGCAGGAAACCGCCGTCGCGTTCGACAACCTGACCGTGTGGGCGTTCACGCCGACGGTCGCTGCGCCCGGCGGCGTCGGCCAGACCCCAACCCCCCAACCCACCGGGACGCCGGCTGGCGCAGAAGGCGCGACTGTCCTCGGCGAGAAGCTGTACTCGTTCACGTTCACCGAGGCGAACAAGTGGTTCGTCGGCGAGGACAGCTTCGTGCGCGCGGAACTGATCGACGAGCGCTACGTGATTACGCCGCTGAGCGGCACGGCGGCGCTCTTCTCTAACATGGTTGATGTGGACAACTTCTTCGTGCAGGTCGAAGTCACGGCGCTGACGTGCCCGGCCAACGCGATCATCGGGTTCGCCTTCCGTCAGCCCCAACCCGGCTCATACTACGTGTGGGGCATCCGCTGCGATGGCGCGTGGCTGGTGCAGAAACTCCCCCCTGACGTGGCTCCGTTCCTCACCGGTCAGCTTGACGAACCCATAGGCGCCGAAACGCACACGATCGGGGTGCGCGCCGAGGGCGAGACGGTAACGATCCTTTGGGACAATGAAGAACTCGGCGCTTTTGAGGATGCGGCCTTCTCACACGGCGACGTGGGCTTCCATCTCCAGGTCGGCGCCACTGACGAGGAACTCACCGTCGCTTTCGACAATCTGGAAGTCTGGGCACTGGTCGCGGGCGCGCCCGCCGGCGGCGCTGCCCCGACC